>WRAZ01000009.1 GCA_009779925.1 Chitinivibrionia bacterium | reverse complement strand
TATGAGTTTTTATAAATAATTGTTCAACCCAAAAAGAGGAGGATTTATGAACAAAAAAGGTTTTACTTTGGTAGAGTTGATGGTGGTGATAGTTATCATCGGAGTTTTGGCGGCGGTGGCTGTTCCGCGTTTGATGGCGGCGGCAGACAGAGCAAGAGCTGCAGAGGGTCCGCAAACATTGGGAACGATTGCGAGAATGCAACGTGCGCACTTTGTTGAGGCACAGTCATTTATAGGTGAAAATGGAGCCATTGTCACTAACTGGCCTGCACTTGGATTTGATGTTGCGCCTAACTCAAGATTTTTTGGCTTTGGAGTGTCAAGTAACGCAATAGTGGGAGCTAATGCTGCCTTTTTGGCAGAGGCACGTGTCAGACAAGGCTCACTTGGATTGGGACAAGGTGGCGTTATGTGGCTAAGAGGAACAGGTGGCAACGACCCTGATACTCGAGGTATTAGAGATAATCCAGCTGGACTTGTTCTTTTTGGATTGGCTCCGAGTTGGCCAACTGTAGTCCCTGCAGCTGTAGAGAATCCTCCTGCAGCTCCTGCAGCTCCTGCACTTACAGCTGCAGCTATTCCTGCGCTTTAATTCGTTAACTTGCAGAATTTGTATAATTGTCCAGAGCCGAGGAGTTTCTTCGGCTCTTTTTTTGAATTTTGAGATTTTTTTGTTTTTACGTGTGGAAATATAGTATTTTTGTATTTATGGAAAATGACGGAAAAATAAATGTTTTTCACGCAATGAAGTGTAGAAAAACGTATATTTCTAAAATAGAAACGTTAAAATTGAGAGGTAAAATATGACAGACGAAGAAGCGGACTATTGGGACGAATTATTTACAAGAACAACTCCTGAAGTTTCGAAAAGCGGAAAACCCGGTTTCTTTATTAGAAACAAAAACAAAACGTTGGTGTTCCAAAATCCTGACGATACGATTACTATTGTTCCGCCAAGGGTAAATGATACAACTACTTTAATTACTTTCGACCCGAAAAATTTGGCTTCCATTACAACTAAAACGCACACAACAAAGCTATCGGCGATAAAAACTGCAAAAAAAAGAGCAAAAAAAGAATTGGCGTTGGCTTAATTTTTTATATTATGGAAAACAAAAAAGACAAAACTTTAATAGATTTCACGAAATCCGCTTTTAAGCACGGAATAAAAGAAGACGATATTCTTCACGCTTTGTCAAGCCGTATATTCAGCGACATTTATGAGGATTACCCCGAAAAATTTTTGGTTATAGGTTTTGACGGAAGCGGAAATTTGCTTGAAATAATGTATAATGTGGAAAAATACGAAAAAATCAAAGTTTTTCACGCAATGAAGTGTAGAAAAAAGTATATTAAGGAACTTAACCTTAACATTTGGAGGTAATAAATGACAGATGAAGAAGGAGAATACTGGGACGAATTATTTACAAGAACTACTCCGAAGCTTTCGGGGAGAGGCGTGGATTTTCTTTCAGGCAAAACTTTGGTATATAAAGATGATGACGGCACTATCACAATATTGCCGCCAAAAACTACGAGTGCGAAACCTCAAAACGGGACAATGACTATAACAATAGACGGCTTAGCTTGTAAGTATATTGAGGCAAGAATGCTTGCCACAAAACAGTCCCCTGCAAAAATCGTAAGCAATCTTGTAAAAAAAGAATTGGCGCTGGCTTGATTTTTGTTTTGCGTGGAAACAAAAAAATGAATAAAAATTTTTATACTATAATAATTTCACTCACATTTGCGATTACCGCATTCGCTTCGTTGCCGCCTGATGTGCCGGGGGAAATGCTCAGCAATGAAGTGTTTTTTAATCACTTTTTCAGAAATCGTGCGCAACAAACAAATGCGGAACAAGTACAAGAAAGCGGAGCGCAGGCGGCGCCTACGCTTCGTCGGTCGTCGCGAACCATTATCCCTATTCACGACCAGATAGCGCAGGACACCACCGTAATTCGCCACGGGTCAGGCGCGGTTTTTGTGCCGCGAATGAGCGAGGCAAGTGATGTTGAGCCGATTTTTCACGTGTACGATACAAAAGGCGAACGGGTTGAGGTTGGCGAAACAGGGCGAAAAATTTCTTTGCCGCCGGGGCAATATACCCTCAGAATAATAGACCGAACACCGTTTGAAATAAAACAGAATTTTGTAATTTACCAAGACGAAATAACGCCGATAACACCGAATTGGAGCGCCGTACGAATAGAGGTTATAAGTTCTTCGGGAATTCCTATTCGCAGTGAATACGACTTGGCTTCTATTGACCCGCTTATGTTTATCGGACGAGGATACGGACGCGATTTGAGTTTGGCGGAGGATTTGCGGATATGGTTTTTGCCTATGGGGTATTACAAAATTTTGGGGGTCGGCTCCGCGCTTAACGCCATAGACAATTTTTTAACATTCGCTTTATACGGAAACGGCGAACTTCTCCGTTTTACGGTAGTCAAAGACCCTGACACAAGAAGAATTGTAGGCGGCGGAACGGTTTTCGGCGATATAATGTCTCCCACAAGAAGACAAAGAGATTGGCGACACACCGTAAATATCGGCGGAAGCGTAGATTTTAACCATTACAGAGACCAAGCCACCGACTCGCTGGCAAACATCACATATTTCTCGCTTTTGCTTTTTGACCGCCTGAATTTTCGACGAAACCGCGCAGACTTCCAAAACATAGTAAGATTTGACATAGGAATGTCGGTTGAGGAAGCAGACTTAAAAACAATGCGGATAACAAACGACGAATTTCGCATAAATTCCCTCTTTACGCATCGTTTTGTTGATAGGTTCGGTCCTTATTTCCGCAGTGAATTTTCGACTTCGCTTTTCAGAAGAAGCATCGATTTCAGCCGAGAAACAAGAGAACGCGAAAACGCACGGCACGCATTCATAATTTTCGACAACTACATTCCCGACACCGTATCAGACCAAACGTCGCAAAGAATTGACAGCACATCCACTTCTTTTACTACCACGCCCGCCTTTTCGCCTATTCAACTTCAAATCGGAAGCGGCGCTAATATCCAAATTATGAAAAATCACCTTTTGGATTTGCGATTTTTGAGCGGTTTGGGGATGGAACACGAAAGACGTTGGGATTCTTGGCGTTTAATTTCGGAACATTCCCTTGTTTTCGACAGTACAAGCGCAATTTACGAAGATATTTTCAATACCAACATCGAAAGAATTGTATTAACCCAAAACAACGGCGAAAGATTAGAGGTAGGTCCCGAATTTATACTGAATTATTTTTTATTCGCTACGCGATATTTGACTTTGGACGGCGAGTTGCGACTTTTTATGCCGTTTGACAGATTTTCAAATCCGAATTTCCGCTCGCACACGCTTGTTTCGCTGAGAATTACGAGAAATTTCAGTTTGGATTACGATTATACCTTTAATATTGTTATGCCGAGACAAGAAGAATTACGCACACAAAGCCACAGACACAGAGTTTTGGCAAGATTTTCTTTTGCAAGAAGATAGACGTGCAGTGTAATAAAAAACAAAAAAACAAAAAAGGTCGCATAGCAATGCCCGCCAAATATTATTTTCTCTCCAAAAACGGAGTATTTTTATGGAAAAATGCACAAACATATATTTAGACAACAACGCCACCACGCAAGTCGCCGACGAAGTAATTGAGGCAATGGCGCCGTATTTCAGTCAAAAATGGGGAAATCCCTCAAGCGTTCACAGATTTGGCGGAAGCGTTGCAAAAGACGTTGCAAATGCGCGTGAAACAATCGCCGATTTCTTGAATTGCAAGTCTTCCGAAATCTTTTTTATTGCAAGCGGCTCAGAAGGAAGCAATATGGCGCTGAAAGGTTTCTGCGCAAACCGCGGCTACGAAAAATCGCACATATCTACTACGGCAGTAGAACACCCCGCAGTCTTGGAAACAGTGCGCTACCTTTCGTCAAAGGGAGTATTTACTCGCGAAGTCGGCGTTGACGGCAAAGGTCGCATAAATGTGGACAAACTTTGCGAAAATCTGGGAGAAAATTCGATTGTTGCGGCAATGTGGGCAAACAACGAAACAGGCACAATTTTTCCGATAGACCAAATTTGCGAAAAAGCGCAAAAAAGCGGCGCATTGGTTTACACCGACGCAGTGCAGGCAGTCGGTAAAATAGACATAGACCTGCAAAAAACGCGCGTGGATATGCTTAATTTTTCCGGTCATAAAATCCACGCACCAAAGGGAATTGGAGCGATTTTCATTCGCGAAGGAGTAAAACTTGACCCGCTTATTCACGGCGGACACCAAGAACGCGGATTTCGCGCGGGCACCGAAAACGTTCCTTACATTATAGGGCTTGCAAAAGCTTGCGAATTGGCAAAAGCAGGACTTTATAACGAGAAAACCGAGATAAAACGCCTGCGCGACAAATTGCAGGCGGCACTTTTGGCTAAATGCAAAGGCGCAATAATAAACGGCGACGTCGAAAACCGACTTCCGAACACGCTTAACATATCGTTTGAATTTGTAGAGGGCGAGGCGATTTTGCTTCACTTGGACGAAAACGGCATTGCGGCGTCAAGCGGCTCGGCTTGCACAACCGGTTCGCTCGACCCGTCGCACGTAATGCGCGCAATGGGACTGCCTTACGTATTGGCACATTCGTCAATTCGGTTTTCCGTAAGCAAATACAATACCGAGCGCGATATTGACAAAGTTATAGAAGTAATGCCCGCAATTATCGATAAACTCAGGGCGATTTCTCCATTTACGAGCGGCAAATAAGGCAACGATTTATGGAAAATATCGAAAAAGAGAGCGCGGCTATCGAATTTTTCAGAAAAATACACTTGTCGATATTCAACCGCGACTACCTTGCCGACGAGGTTTTGTATTCAACCGTCAAGCAGACGCTTTTGTTTTTCTTTATTTTATTTGCAATATCGGTCGGTGTTTCGGGGATTTCGCGTACAATTTCGGTAAATCGAAACGCGCCGAACGCCATTTTTTCTTCTGTCGGAGAACTTCGATTTGAAAACAACATGCTTGTCTCGCCCGATACCATAAAGCAAGTTGAAGCGTGGAGGCTGAGAGAATTCAGCGCCCTTATCACAGGTGTCAGAATACCCACAGAAGCAAATCAGCCGTTTTCGCTTACTGTCGGCGGCGACAGTATTCCAAATACAGACGACAACTTTATGCATTTGGGAAAATCCGCATTTTCAACCAATATGACTACCTTTATTTTTGGCGACGAAATGCAGGTTATAGAATGGTCGCGCATATTACCCGACCCAAATTTAAGAATAGATAACGCCGATTTTTACAAAAAACTGTTTTTACAACCTGTCAACGCAACAACGATGTTTTTTCTGCAAAGCGTAATGCTTGTCGGCAGAATGTTTTTCGGCATAATTCAAATTTGGCTCGCGCTTTTCTTTTATATGCTGTTTTTCGGAAAAAGATTAAATGCGGCGGCAAGGTTCAGACTGCTTTTATTGACCGCTACGCCGTATTTTATAATTACTCCGCTTTCGATTTTTGCGGCGGACGGCGTATGGTTTGCGACAGATATTGCTTTGGTTGCGGCGCTTATTATGACCGTAAGAAGTCTAAACAAAGTTGATGCAATCCACGGAACAAGAAAGGAAAAAGCGTAATGAAAAGTTTAGGCGATTTTTCATTGACGGAAGCAAATAATTTACTTGCCGAAAGCAAACGGGTAATTTGTCCGATTTGCGCGCCTGAACCTGTGCAAAATCTGTCGCTTAATATATGCGAAATCATAACAAAAAAAATCGCCGAAAAAATCAGCGAAAAAACAGGTATTTATCAAACATCGCCAATTTTACAGGGAATTATTACCCCGTTTAAGCCTGTTGCCGATATTGGTTTGCACAAAAATCGCTTTCGTGCGATAATTTCGGATTGCGTTTGTTCGCTGAGCAGTGCAGGTGCAAAAAAAATATTTTTTATTACATCGTCCGATATTTTTACATCGTCGATACAAAAAGCGATAAAAGACTACAAAAGCAAACTTCCGACTGATTTTTCCGCTGAAATTATTTATTGGCAAAACACCGATTGCGCACAAAAAAAGACAGGCGAACATTTTGAAAATCTAAGCCAATTCTGGCGAAACGAAGCCGCAATATTTTTGCTTGCCAATGAGTTGGCAGGAATAGAAATACCGAAATCAACGCCAAATTTGTCGTTCTCAAAAGAAGATTTCGTAAAATGGAAAAAGCGAGGAATGGATCCCGAAAAACTGCGTAAACTGTCGCCGAATTTTCAGTTTTCGCAATGGACGAATTTTACGCCGATGAACGCTTCCTTTTTTGAAGAACTGTGCAACGAAATAACAAAAAAAATCGCAAACGTAGGGGTGGGATCTGCCCGCCCTGCAAAAACAATTTCCGACAATTTGGGAGGGCAAACCCCGCCCCTACAAAAAAACAAACCACATCATTTATGAACTGCCCAAATTGCAAAGCCCCAATGCAAAAACGCGAATTATCGCACATCTGCAAGACTTGCGGATTTGCAATGCCTTTTACTTATCGCGGAAGAAGAATAAGCGAAAAAGAAATCGAAGAGCTGTACACGGCAAAAAAAACAAATTGGCGTAGCGGATGGGACAAAAAAGACGCAAAAGGAACGCTTGACGGACGGCTTATTTTGCAAGAAAACACGCTCGCTTTCGAGGCAAAAACGCTCTCGGCAAAATGCCCAAAATGCAAATCTGCAATCTATAAAGACGGCACAAAATGGCGATGTAGCGGCAACGACTGCGATTTTGTCCTTACACAAACGCTTTACGGACGAAAATTCAACGAAACCGAGACCGAGAAACTGCTCGCATTCGGCTATTCCGACGAGTTCGACGATTTTGTGTCGGCGAAAGGCAAATATTATCGAGGTTTTGTGGAAATAAGCGATTTTTTCGCATTGAAAATGAATTTTTTGTAGAGACGTAATGCCTTGCGCCTCCTTTTCATTCACGGCAAATGATATTTTTACACAAAAAAAGGAGAACAAAAATGCAATATTTCAAAGACGAAAAAAGCATAGAAGCAACCATACAAAAGCGCGTTGAATTCATCAGAAACGCCGTAAAATCCGCAGGGGTAAACGGCATAGTCTTCGGCAACAGCGGCGGAAAAGATTGCGCGCTTGTCGGAATTCTCTGCAAAATGGCGTGTAAAAACACCATCGGCGTAATTATGCCTTGCAAATCCATTCGCAATTACGAAGCAGACAAAACAGACGCAGAAACCGTCGCCGAAAAATTTGACATAGAAACGCGAACGGTTGATTTATCGAAAACCAGAGACGAAATTTCAGAGGCAGTGCAAAAAACGACGCAGGTCTCCCCTGCCGCACTTTCAAATATTGCGCCGCGGCTCAGAATGACCACGCTTTACGCGATTGCCGCAAGCGAAAATTTGCTTGTCGCAGGCACAAGCAATAAAAGCGAGCGATATATGGGCTATTTCACAAAATGGGGCGACGGCGGATGCGATTTTAATCCGATTGCCGACCTTACCGTAGGCGAGGTTTACGAATTACTGCGCTTTTTAGGCGCGCCTGAACAAATCATAGAAAAAGCCCCCTCCGCAGGACTTTTCGACGGTCAAACCGACGAAACCGAAATGGGTATCAGCTACGCAAACATAGATAATTTTTTGCTGACAGGCGAAGCAAACGAAAAAGATTTGACGATAATACAAAGATATCACAAAACAAGCGAACACAAAAGAATTTTACCGTTATTTTTCGAATAACAAGAAGGGCAGGTTTGAAACCTGCCCCTACATTATTGCGTTTATTATGTAGAGACGCAATGCTTGCGTCTCCTTCTCCCAATTATTACCCCCCAAAGAACAAATTCCCGAAGAAAATCGCCGCGCCTATTCCCACAAAATCAGATGTAAGCCCTGCAAGCAACGCATAACGAGTGCGACGAATGCTGACCGAGCCGAAATACACCGCGATAATGTAAAAAGTAGTATCGGTTGAACCTTGTAATATTGACGATATAAACGCCGCCAAAGAGTCGGGCGCGTTATTTACTATCTCGGACATTACCCCGAAAGCGCCTGTTCCCGACAAAGGACGTAAAAGCGCGTGAGGAATGACTTCGGGCGGCAAACCGATTTGTGCCGTGAACGGTCCTACCAAACCTGTAAATAATTCGAGCGCGCCGCTTGCGCGAAGCATACCTATTCCTACAAAAATCGCCACCAAGAATGGGATAATTCTAACAGCCGTATCAAAGCCCTCTTTTGCGCCTTGGGTTGCGGTTTCGTAAACGTTTACGCCGCACAAATAGCCGCCCATCAGAAGCGCGCCCATAAGAAGCGGAATAAGCCAAACGCTTGACGCCGCTACTCCGTCAATGAAGTTTACGGGCATACCGCCACCTGTAATTATGGAATACGGAATTGCAATAAACACCGCCGCAATCGCCGCCCAAGCAACGATTTTCCCTATTGTTGACGGTGGATTTTTCTCGACTTCCGCTATCGGATTTTCGATTACTTCGGTTGAATTTTTCTCCGCGCCGACAAAAGCCTCTTCTTTGTTTCGAGAAGCCAAGAATTTTGCCATAAAAATAGCGGCAATGGTAGAACATAAAGTCGCCAAAAGTCCCGGGATTATTATTGCGCCCGGACTTGTTGCACCCGCCGCCGCGCGAATTGTTATTACTCCGAGAGGCAAGATTGTCACACTCGACGTATTTATCGCCAAAAACAAACACATTGCATTGGTGGCAGTTCCTTTGTTGGGATTTAACTTATCGAGTTCCGCCATTGCTTTCAGTCCCATCGGCGTTGCCGCGCTTCCGAGCCCTAACATATTTGCCGACATATTCATTATTATCGCGTGCATTGCGGGGTGATTTTGCGGGATTTCGGGGAAAAGCCATTTCATAACGGGGCTGATTGCCTTGCTGATTGTATTCATAAGCCCTGCCGCTTCGGCGATTTTCATAAGCCCGAGCCACAGCGCCATTCCGCCGATTAAGGTTATTGCAAGTGTTACCGCCGCGCGCGCCGCCATAAAGGAAGCCTCGCTTATTGCCTGCATTCGTCCCGTATATGCCGCCACAATTATGCTTATGACTATCATATACAACCAAATTACGTTGATTGCCGCAGGTCGCTTTTTTTCTGTTATATTTGACATACTTATTTTGCCGTTTCTTGAAAAATCTCCAATTTTACGGCATAAAAATACTAAATGGGTGGATAAAACTGCGAAAAAAACAAATTTATTACAAATAAAATCTAAAAGAAATACTATATGTTCCGTCTAAAGCGGAGGAATAGAAATAACCGAAGTCGATGTCTGCGCGTTCAAAAAGACGAACACCGCCGCCAAAAGTCAGTTTATGAGAGTCTGTTAGACCGACGCGCAAGGAGACTAACTGCTTTATGACAAATTCTGCGCCGTATCCTGCGGCGGTGAATATATTTTGCGGATTATCGAAAATCGAGCCGCTTCTTATGTTGTCTTCAAACTGATTGCTTTCGCCGAGGGTACTTGCCGCAACGCCCGAATTTCCGAAGAGGTCGGGAGAGCGATAGACTAAATTCATACGCAAATTCTCGTTTAAGTCGCGGGAAAAGCCGTATGACAAAAAGCACTGCGGAAGCGTGTTCTCGTGATATTCGGGACTCCAATGCGTGTAGTGGGTCGTAATATTGTCGATTTGCAGTCCGACGTGATTTCCGCGGTCGGTCGTAAGCAAAAAGCCCAAATCTGCACCAATTCCGTAGCCCGTCCAATTTATAAGGCGGCGACGCATCATATTCAGCGCGGCGCCTACACTTAAATTTATGCGTGGGGTGTTTATGATTTTTCGCGCAAAATTAAAATTTACGGACAATTCACTGCTCGATACCATAGAAATTTCGTAGCCGAGGGTGTCGTTTGGGTTGGTGCCGATAATAGCGCGCACGGAATCTATGTCGGGGATGCTCAAATATCCCACAAAAATGCTTGCCGCGTTTAAGGAGTCTATTAAAATAGTGGCGTAAGTGTTTCCGACCCATAAAATATTGTTGTAAAAGCTTGTGTAGCCCAAAAAGAAATTTGTTCTTTCGCTTAAAATTACAGACGCAGGATTATTTGCGGGAATAGGCTCATCCGAAATTGCATTGCTCGCTTCCCCAAGCGCGAACGAACGAGGCGAGGCAAACATAAATCTGTTCTCGTTTCCGTAAACCGACCTTTCCGCAAAAACGCAAACAGAGGTCAAAAACAATATAATAACAAGTGCTTTCACAAAATTCCTTTGCTAAATTTAACTGAAAATACTTTTTTCTGCTTGCAAGATGTCATAAAATATTATATTATGTGTTATTTAATATGTAAAAAACCAAAAAACCGGGAGGAATTTATGGGAAATTTCGATGAAGACAGAGATTTCGACGAAGAAGAAGCATTTGATAACGACTTTTCTTACGACGAAGATGATGATGAAGACATGGACGAATTCGACGATGAGGACGACGCGCCGTTCTTCGGATTAGACGACGAAGAAGAGGACGAAGGCGATGAAGACGACTTCGATGATTTTGATGAAGACGGCTTAGGCGGCAGAAGCAAACGCTCTCCGTGGGGTAGCGGATTTTACGTAAGCGACGACGAATAGGAATAAACATATATGATTTTTTGGACAAATCTTGTAATCTTCATTCAGGCGCTTTTAATGCCGATGTCGATTATTTTTGTAGCGGTTCTTGTTGGGCTTGGACTTTGGCTTTTTCATAAAAAAATAGCGGCGCGCACACTTTTTGCGGTCGCTTTTGCCATATTTGTATTTTTTTCTTACGACTTCGGAACAAATCTTTTACTGCGCCCGCTCGAAAATTCCGTCAAAACAGTAAACCCTTTGGATTTTCCGCACGTTAATACAGTCGTAGTTTTGGGCGGCGGCAGACAACCCGATAGTGGCAGGTCTCCGACTGCAACATTGGGAAAAATATCAACAACAAGGCTGGTTGAGGGTGTAAGTGTTTTAAGGAAAACGGGCGCACAAAATTTAATTTTAACGGGGAAAGACCGCAATTATGGCTCTATTGCCGCTTTAATGGCGCAAGTTGCAATAGATTTAGGAGTGGAAGAACACCAAATTATCACCATAGATAACGCCGTAAACACTCGCCAAGAAGCGATGTACACGGCTGAATTTGTTCGCGGCGACACGATTTTCTTGGTTTCTTCGGCGGCGCACCTAAAGCGAGCGGTAAAAAACTTTGAAAGAGAAGGCGTTTACGTTATCCCGATAGCAACCGATTACAACACATTTCCTAATGCTGTAAAAAACATACACCATTTTTTCCCGAGTGCGGAAAGAGTTGTAATTTCAAACAGAGCAATTCACGAGCATTTGGGTTTGTTTTGGGAAATTTTCAGAAGATAGTTTTATAGAGAAGGAAAAATGGCGCTGTTAGAAATACGAAATCTTGCCGTTGATTTTGAAATGAGGCGTGGTGCTACCGTTCACGCAGTTCGGGACGTTTCGCTTTTGGTCGATAAGGGACAAACTCATTGCGTTGTCGGAGAGTCGGGCTGTGGAAAATCGGTATCGTCGTTTGCGGTTATGAATTTGCTCGACAGCAATGCGAAAATTGTCGGCGGGCAAATTTTGTTTGACGGGCGCGACCTGCGAAAAACCACCGAAGACGAGTTTCGCAAAATCCGCGGCAAAGACATTTCGATGATTTTTCAAGACCCGATGACCTCGCTTAATCCCGTTTACCGTTGCGGCGACCAAATAGCCGAAACCCTTACAAATCACACGGATATTTCAAAAAAAGAGGCGCTTGCCGAAGCCGCAAGAATGCTTGACTTGGTAAAAGTGCCGATGGCGCAGAAACGTTTAATGCAATACCCTCACGAACTTTCGGGCGGGCTTCGTCAGCGAATAATGATAGCCGCCGCGATTATCTGCAAGCCCAAACTCCTTATAGCCGACGAGCCGACCACCGCGCTTGATGTCACCGTGCAAAAAGAAATCCTTAACCTGCTCTCGGATTTGCAAAAAGAAATGGGGATGGCAATGCTTTTTATCACTCACGATTTGGGCGTTGTCCGAAAAATCGCCGACAAAATCTCGGTACTTTACGCAGGCGAACTCGTAGAAAGCGGAACTGCCGACGATATTTTCAAGTCTCCCAAGCACCCATACACCACGGGGCTTTTGGGTGCAATCCCAAAACTCGGTAAAAAAGGCGAAAAATTAACACCGATAGACGGCAATTTGCCCGACGCAACAAGCGATTTTGAAATATGCGCATTTGAGCCGAGATGTACGAAGAAAATGGAAATCTGCAAGAGCGAAAAGCCGCGGATAAAAGAAACGAACGGACATTGCGTTAGATGTTTCTTGTAGGGGCGTATTGCATACGCCCAATTAGTCATAATTTGCAGATTTACCAAAACAAAAAAAAGGGCGTATGCAATACGCCCCTACGACATTATCCAATCACTCGATTTATCCATTTGCCTTTTCTTACCCGCCAAAAACCTACCGCGGCTTTTATCGGTTCTTCGGATAGGGCGAAAATCAAAACCCATATCAGAGGCAAACCCAAGACCTGATTGGCAAAAAGCGCCATTGGAAGCCCTATTAGCCAAACGCCTACCAAATCCATTGCCATTCCGAATTTTGTGTCGCCGCCGCTACGCAGAATTCCGTTTACCGTGTGCAGGTTAAACGAGCGGAAAGGCAAGGCGATTGCATAAATTATCAGAATTATTGTCGCCGTGCGTAAGGTTTCGCCGTGAAGTCCGTAAATCATCGGGAAAACGGAACTGCCTAAAGCCATAAGTATTCCCAAAACCACGGAGGAGATAATTACGAGTTTATGCACAATTCTTGCGTATTCGCTTGCAAGGGCGAGCTTGTTTTCGCCGATTTTGTTGCCTATCATTATGGCGGTTGCCGAAGAAGTTCCGAAGAAAATCACGAAAAAGACGCTGAAAATCGTGTTTGCCACAACGAGCGAAGTAAAGCCTTGCGTGCAAATTGAAGCGTAAATCTTGTTGAAAAGCGTCGTTCCCAAAACCCAACCCATTTCGTTGAGCAGAACGGGATAATTGGTAATTGCGAATTTTTTGATGAACCCGTGCGGAAAAGCAAAAAGGTTTTTTATCGGCGCAAGGGCGATAGATTTTCGGGCGCGCATAATTGCAAACAGCAAGGCGAGCTCAAAAAGTCGCGCGAAAAGGGTTGCCAAAGCGGCGCCTTCCACTCCCATTGCAGGAAATCCCAAATGTCCGAATATAAAAACAAAGTTAAGTCCCGTGCTTATGCTGAGCGCGAAAATTGAGACGACAAGCGGGATTTTTGCCTTGTGAATAGTTCGCAAAACCGTGCCGTAAGCAATTAAAAGCGCGATTAAAGGGTATGTAAAACCCGTGATTTGAAGATACGCAACGCCCGATTCGATTACGGCGGGGTCGCTTGTGTAAAATGAGATAATAGGCTCGGCAAAATTCACCGCCGCAACTGCAAAAGCCGTGCCCGACAAAACGGTTAAAAGTAGCGTAAAGCCGATTGTGCGGTGTATTCCCTTGGTGTCTTTATCGCCAAAATATTGGGCTATGAAAATTGCGCTTCCCGAGCAAATTCCAATCATCATAAGTATAAAAACGAAGAAAAATTGATTTGCAAGACTTACCGCCGCTATCGCCGTATCGTTTATTGTGCCGACCATTATTGTATCGACTATGTGAACCATTGACATAAGAAATTCGTGGGCAGCTACAGGAATTGCAAGAGGAAGCATTTCCTTTACGAAGTCGCGAGTTCTTACTTTATTTTGGTGTATTTTTTGCACGGTTATCAATTAACGCATTGAATTGGCATATTACCTTTTTGCGGAACCATTACTACATCACCATCTATTGTAAACGCTTCACCGCCACAACCGTAAAAATGGTAATTTAGTTCGCCTTCGCTCCACCATCCGTCAAAAAAATAACCCTCTACTACAGGAGTCGGAGTAGGCAAGATTATGACAGTTCCTTTTTCGCCACGTATTTCATCACAAGTGCTACAATTAAAGTCTTCGTTGACAGTAAAATGAACAGTAAAAATAAGAGGACTGTCGTCAAATCCGCCGAGTTCGATTTTTCCTACGATAAAGTCGCAGGCGGGTATCATAAGAAAGATACAAAACAACAAAGCAAATAAAAATGACTTTTTGAAAACATCGATATTTTTATTTCGTCTCATAATCACTCCCCTCCCGTCGCGTTTGCACTGCGTCTTCTTTTAAAGGTGTATCCTATGCTGACACTGTAAACGGCGTTAAATTCTCTTTTCCACTCAACTCTCGATGGTTCGCGATAGTACCAGACAGGGTTTTCCTTAAATCCGAACAGTACTCTGTTGGTGAGGTCAAAATTTCTTACATCGCCCGAAAGTATTTTCCAGAAAATGCCGCCGAATGCGCGATTATTGCCCATTGTTCGGTTTCGGACGGGATGATTGTCTATTTTATTGCCGTCTTCGGTAAAAGTTATCAAATACCGCACGTTCAGATAACCGCCGCTTATTCCCGCTATATGCCGCATATTTTTATCGTATCCTATTACTCGTCTGCCTAAATTAAGCATTCCGCCGTAATACACACCGCCGCCGCTGAGTTCGGCGGCAAAATAAAGTCCGTGATTGTAGAGTGTGCCGAGTTCAAAAGTTAATCCCGCGCCCATAACCGAAGTTCCCGCGACAAATTCGGGACGCACCGAGAATAAAAGCGGGGCTAAATCAGGCTGAAGTTGGGTGGGCGCAACAAGACGTGTCGCTAAGTGCAATGTGTCTCTAACATTTACGATTGTATCGACTTGCACTACCTCATCTTCACCGACAAGTTGCTCGCCTTCACGCTCTTCCACCGTAAATTCATAACCAAGCGGCGTTAAATAGGTTCTTCCGAAGTTTTGCGCCTGAGACCTTAAATCGAAGGCGCCTATGCGAATGGCAAAAAATGTGCCGATTTTCGTCGGGAGCGGGTCTTGCACCCACACATAATAAGCAGGGCTTCCACCTTGCTGAAATCTTGCGACTATATGCTGTGCCAGATGACGGCTGTCAACGTAAAAAAGTTGAACGGCGAAACGTCCGTGCTGTGAAAAAACTGCTGTCCGAACATCAGGAACCTGCGACACAAGGTTATTTTGCGCTAAAGCCGCCTGAGGTAAAAAACAAACAATTAAAAAACACAAACACTGCAAATTTTTCATAATCTTAATCATTATCTTCTAACTCCTATTCTTGCCGAATACTGATGTATTTTGCCGCTTTCGCCACGTACCTGAACCACAATTAAATATGTGCCGTTTGCAACCATTCTTCCTGACTTGTTGGACAAATTCCAAACAGTCTTAATTTCATAATGCTCGTCGCCGAATACAGGTTTTTTGCTCGACTTCTTGGAGCTGTCAAACAAAAGATTACCCGTTGCGTCAAAAATTCCAATCCTTGCCTTTGAGACTTCGGGAACAATAACTCTTATAATCGCCGAATCTCTGACTACCGCGTTTTCAAGCACTATGCCGTATCTTTCGCCGTCGCAGGCTTCGCGAGCGTCGCGATTTTGCGATGGATCGTAGCAATTATTGCCATTGAGTTGCGCTATTAAACGGACTACCTCATTTACGACACTGCAAAGAGTACAAAGTCTTACTCTTTCCATCATCCCCGGAAGTTCGCAAGTTGCAGGTTTAATTACAGACCAATCACTCCAATCGCTCCAAACGTGAATACACGGCAGGTTGTAGCAATTATCGCCGTTGAGTTGCGCTATTAAACGGGTAGATTCGTTAACGATAGCGCAATGAACGCACACTCTTGCCCTTGTCATCATTCCGGGAGCGTCGCAACTTGCAGGAGTTATGATGTCCCAATCGCTCCAATCGCCCCAAACGTGAATGCACGGCGCAGTATCTATTATTTCAAATGTAGCGGCATCGTCCGCCAATACAAGTTCGTAGTTGCTTCCCGCGCTTAATGTACCGAGCACAAATTCGTAATCTCCTATCGCCTCGCCTTCAACACGTTCGAGCGCGCCCGTAAATGTGTCATTTCCGATTAAAGCAGGACTGTGCGTAAAGGTAAATATCGGGTCGTCCTCGCCAAATTCTTTGCTTTGGTCTGCGTCGGGAGTAATCGTTATTTGCAACGGAAGTATTTCAAATGTTATGGTTGTATCACCGCTGAAGCCGCCAATGCCCGTTATAGTTATCTCTACGGTGCCGACATTTACATTAGCGCTGAAGGCAACTGCAAAATCTACACCTTCAACGAGAGACAGCCCCTTGCGGCTTACTTCAACCGTCGGAGTTATCGCCAAGCCTGTAAACACGTGGGCGGCAATATCGGCAATCTCTATGCTTCCGTCGGAAATATCCAAACCTTTGATTTCAAAAGTTTCGGGGTCGTTAACCATAACGATTGTATAATTCGCACCCGCAACAGCCTGCAAATTACCCAAAGTGAACGCATAAATACCGACAGTTTCACCATCTGCGCGACCCAACCGAGCGTTTGCCGCAAAATTGATTTCGTCTGCCGCAACAACCAAAGTCGGATTGTGCGTAAAGGTAAATATCGGGTCTTCATCACCAAACAATTTGTTTTGGTCTGCGTCGGGGGTAATTACTATCTCAAACGGAACGATTTCAAAGCTTGTAGTTGTAGTGCCGCTGAAACCGCCAATGCCCGTTATAGTTATCTCTACGGTGCCGACATTTATGTTGGGGCTGAATGCAACGGTGAAATCAACGCCTTCGACAAGAGCCGTACCGTTTCGGCTGAGTTCTATAGTCGGAGTTATCGCCAAGCCCGTAAACACGTGGGCGGCAATATCTGCTACAATTATACTTCCGTCGGAAATATCCAAACCTGTAATTGCAAAGGTGGCGGGATTGTCAACCATAACGATTGCATAATTGTTGCCTGCGGTCGCCTGCAAATTGCCCAAAGTAAATGCGTAAGTGCCGACTGTTTCGCCTGTTGCGCGTTCCAAGCGAGCGTTTGTCGCAAAATCGGTTTCGTCTGCGCCACCATTACCGCGCAAAATCGGAGCGTGCGTAAAGGTAAACACTGCAGGGTCTGCATCGCCAAGAACTTTGCTTTGGTCAACGTCAGGAGTGATTACGATTTCCAACGGAACTATATTAAATGTTATAGTCGTATCACCGCTGAAACCGCCGATACCCGTTATCATTACCGAGACAATGCCGACATTTACGTTTGCACCGAAACTTACGCTGAAATCAACACCTTCTTCAAGAGAGAGACCCTTGCGGCTTATTTCAACCGTCGGGGTTATCGCCAAACCCGTAAACACTTGGTCGGCAATGTCTTCAATCTCTATGCTCGCGTCGGAAATATCCAAACCGTTAATTGCAAAGGTGGCAGGAGCGGCAACCATTACAATATTATAGTTATCGCCAGCAATTACTTGCAAATTACCCAAGATAAACGCGTGTGTGCCCACTGTTTCGCCTGCAACACGAGCCAAACGAGCATTTGCCGTAAAATTGGTTACGTCTGCGCCAAACAAAATCGGAGCGTGCGCAAATGTAAACTCTGTCGGGTCATCGTCGCCAAACAATTTCTCTTGACCCGCGTCAGGAGTTATTACTATATCCAACGGAACTATTTTAAATGTTGTAGTAGTTGTTCCGCTGAAACCGTTTATACCGTTTATCGTTATAATTACAATACCGACATTCACGTTATCAGCACTGAAACTTACGGTAAAGTCCAAACCTTCAACAAGAGCAGTGCCGTTTCGACTGAGCTCTAATATCGGAGTTATCGGCAAGCTCGTAAACGGTTGGTCATCAATAGAAGCAATCACTATGCTTCCGTCGCCAATATCCAAGCCTTTGATTTCAAAAGTTTCGGCATTGGCATACATTACGATTTCATAATTGGAACCTGCAATACTTTGCAAATTATTCAATGTGAATTCATAAGTACCGATTGTTTCACCGCTCTCACGATCCAAGTAAGCGTAATCAACAAAATTGGTTTCGTCGGCACCAATTAAGGCAGGGTTGTGTGTAAATGTAAACACAGCAGGCTCTGCGTCGCCAAGAACTTTATATTGGTCTGCGTCGGGGGTTATTGTTATCACCAACGGAACAATTTCAAATGTAGTTGTTCTCGTTCCACTGAAACCGACAACACCGCCGACATTACCTGCACCGCTTATCGTTATCGTTACTGTGCCGACGTCCACATTTGCGCTGAAGCTTACTGTGAAATCAACATCTTTAACAAGAGGCGTACCGTTTCGGCTGATAACTACAGTAGGCTCTATCGCCAAGCCCGTAAATGTTTCGTCGGCAATAGGTTCAACAATTATATTCGGGTCATTTATATCCAAGCCGCGAATTTCAAATGTTTCAGGATTGCCGACCATTACGATTTTATAATTATCACCTGCTACATCTTGCAAATTACCCAAAGCAAATGCGTGAGTTCCCACTGTTTCGCCTGCAATGCGAGCCAAACGAGCATTGGTTTTAAAATCGGTTTCGTCCGCACCAAACAAAGCAGGAGCGTGGTCAAACGTAAACTCTGAAGGCTCAGGGTCGCCAAATTCTTTGTGTTGTCCCGCGTCGGGAGTTATCACTATTTCAAAAGGAATAACATTTACAGTTAAAGTTTTGATAATTGCGCTGTAATTTCCGCTTGGGTGTATAAATGTCGCTTCGTGTTCACGATTGCCGACATTGCCTACAAGGTCTGTAGGTATCACCCATTCCCATCCGTCATAAGAACCGGTGAAAGTAATTACTGACAACTGATCGTGGAAAACTGCTGTCAAGCCTGTCGGTATCGTAAATTGGTCGCCTTCTTGCGGTACCGCTTTCTCAATAGTAAAGTCGATATCTCTATACAATACCAACGAAGCGCCCGCATTCCAGTAGTGATTTCCGTCAACTGTTACGCGGATAGTATGTGTACCTGCGGCAGTAGCGGTGCCGTTGGTGTGAGCATTGGCACTTTGACCTGCTTCGGTATAACCTACTCCGCCGTTTACTGTTGTTATACCTACTTGCGGGGTGCTGTTATAAGTTAAACCTGTTATGGCGACGGGAACATAGATTGACTTGCGGGTTATAGCAAACGTTATTCCCGTAGTAATCGTTATGTTATAATTATTACCGCTGTTGCCATCGTTGATTTCAAGGTCGCCTCGCAAAATATTATAAGGTGAATCACCAACAGTCTCACCGAGGACACGGCTCAAAGCACCCGTAAACGCATCGCCGCCGACCAAAGCAGGCGGAACAGGGGTTTGGGCGGAAAGCGGAGCGCCGACTTCATACGTATATGTTAGCACAGGGTCGGTTTCGCCGAAAATCTTACTTATTAACGCATCAGGAGTTATTATTATCGGACGAGCGGTAATATTTGCGGTAGTTGTGTTTATTGTTTGTATCGTGTAATTGCCCGACGCGGTTCCAGAAAGCGTAAACCCTGTAGCTGTCACGGTTTTTGCTGTGCCGACGTTTCTGTTGTCAAATGTCGCCGTGCCGCCGACTACTTCTACATCATTTTCGTCGCCCGCCACCAAGCCCAAAAAAACACTGCGGGTCAATATCGTCGCAGATGTGTTGCCGTCATAAATTTTCTCGTCCGCAGTAAATTCGACAGTCAGCGGTCTTGCGGTAATATTAACCGTAATACCTGTAGGTTGAGTTAATATGTAATTGCCGGCGCTACTTCCCGTAAGTGTAATATTTGTTGTTACGGCTTTATTGTCTCCTACATTTTTGTTTGACACAGTTCCGTTGCCGGGCGTGAAACCGATGAAGTCCGCAATGTTGCCGACATAGAACGTAGGATTGACAAGACCTTGCAGTGTACCGCCTGTTAGAGCAACAACATCCGTACCATCATAATTACGATTAATTGCATTCACACCTGTTATTGTAAGCGGTCTTTGATTAACCGTAATTGTAGCCACGTCGGAAGTTTTGGGAGCCGCTCCCAAACCTGCGCTGACAACAACGTAATAGAAATATGTCCCGACCACAGTGTTTGGCGGTATGATAAAATTTGCAGAATTAGTACCGACAGGAGTTTGCGTACCTGTTCGGTAGATGTTTTCGGAGCGATACCACTGATAACTTATTGTTGCCGCCGTATTATTGACTGTCGCCGCAACGCTCAAAAGATTGGCAGGGTGAGTATCTCCATACGTAACCGTTCTGTTTACCGGTTGCGTGCCGATAGTAATTTCCGGAGCTGTAGTCGCGCCAAACTTGTATGTCAATGTCGCGGTAAAGCCGTCCGGGGCTATACTTATACTTGTTGCGGTTTCTCCGTTAATTTCTACAATACCATCTAAGCCGTTTTCAAACGTAAAGTTTGCATTTAATCTTTGAAGCACAACACTTACAGTATATTCTTCGCCGCCGACAAACGGATTATCCGCCGGAGTCCAACTTACGCTTGCTACGGTGAAATGCTCGTCGCCGTCATATTCGTCGCTTTCGCTATTTTCAATAGTATAGGCATCGCTCGGCGCTACGCCTGTTGCAGGTGCAGTCACCGTAATTTTTGCAAGACGGATAGTATCAGGAATTATTTCAACGCCTGTTTTAGTCGCAGTTGTCGAGGTAAGCTCATAATAACTTGCGTGTGTACCGCCAAGCGCAAGTCCCGCAAATGTAACTGTTCTTGAACCTGCATCAGCATTATTGAATGACGAAGGCGGATTGGCGCTGTTGAAACTGACAGTAACAATATGAGCGGCATTTTTCCACTGCACAGGAATATCAGGCGTTATGAGCACTATTCCGACCACATTTGTATTACCGTCGAAAACTTTGCCGCTGTATGTTATATCGTCGCCCATAATGGTTATAGGCTGTACAATGGTCAGCGTAATAGCGGACGTTGCCGGAGCGACGTTAATGCCGTCCATTACAAATGTCTCGCCGAACGGATTATACGATACGGTTAAAGTGTGCGTTCCTGTCGCCAAAGTATTCAGATAATCTGCGGTAAACGTAATTACGCCGCTCGCATTTACAGAGAATTGCGCCGATGTCAATGAAGTTGCGTCGTTCGCAATTCCTGCAACCGTGTTGCCGTTCAATGTTATCGCAACGCTTCTTTCACTGTCGGGAGTAGTCGCGCCTCTTACGTGTCTTATGTTTGCGGTAGCAGGAGGCGCAGCGTCCGTATAAACGACAATTCCGTCAGAGCCGATAATGCTAACGTTTCCTGCAACATCCGTAATTCTGGCGTATATGAAACCTTTCCAATTAGCGGACAAATTAACGCTTGTTCCATCTGTCCAAGTAAGTGCATTCCAACCCAAAGTTATTTGTGTTTCGGATGTGTGGAACTCAATTTTTGCCACACCCGAAGCGTTTGTTCCCAACGGAGCAAGATTATCCGTTGCGTTTATGGTTGCGGTAGCCGTATTTTTTAAGAAATACTTAAATTCACCGTCTGTATAGGTAATATCCGTTGCATCTATTGTAATAGTAGCGCTCGGGTCAGTTTTGTCTATTTTGTAAGTCTCGGTCGCCTCAGCGGAAATCGCGCCGTCTGAAGTTCTTCTTACAAAGAACGATATACTGCCGTTGTGGGTTTCTGCGCTACGAGTTAAGGTATTAGACCAAGCGGTATTATCGGCAGTATTTGTCAAACTGAGTTGATAACCTGTTCTCGCAGTAATCACAAAATCGGTATTTATCCAGCCGTTCGCATTCGGTTCTGTTATGCTGTAATGCCAAGGAGCAGGCGCCTCAAGCGGTCCCTTGATTGGAGAAAAGCCCGCTGTGATAATACCTCTTATATTCGTCGGCTGAGTTATTGTGTAATTGCCCGGAGTTGCGGGATTTGTTGTGCCGGGCGTCATTCCGAATGCACCGCTGAAAGTAATCGCCTTATCCGTTCCAACCTCTGCGTTATTATACGTCGCCGTAACACCTGCAACATTTACATTTGCAGTTTCGCCGTTCACAAGACCTGTAAACGTAAGATTGCTTAAGCAGGTCGCCAAAACCGCATTAGTTCCGTCGAACGGCTTACTGATGTTAAAGCCGCTGATTGTAATTACTGCAGGCTTTATTTCAAACACAATATTGCTCGGATTTGCAAAATTAAGCGCAAAATTATCACCTGCGGACAAGCCGTTCGGAGCAGTTCCAAGTCCTGTAAACAAATAGTTCGCGGCTCTTACGTTTTCACCCGCTTCGCGCGCAATTCCGCCTGTAAAAGTCATTGCTATAGTTTGAGTAATATTCAGAGTAGAAGACCAGTCCGCTGTGAAATGATCATCGACAGTTCCAAATGTCGGTTCGGTTTCGCCGTAAGTTTTGTTCAGTCCCGCTTTAGGCGTTATTGTCACAGGAAGCGGTTTGATTTCAAAAGTAACGGGCGTTGTATGCAAGCTAAGCGTGTAGTTGCTTCCTGCCGCCGAACTTTGAATATTGACAAAGCGATAGTTTGCAGCTCTTACGTTTTCGCCCGTTTCACGACTAAACGGCACTGTGTTGCCGATTGCCGCAGTAAAATTGCCGGAAAGTCCTGCGGGCGTGTTTGGAATATCGGACGCAAACGTAAACGTCGGATCTGCCTGCCCGAATATTTTTTCTTGATTGCTCGCGGGAGTTATCACCACAGGTAGCGGCTCAATTGTGAATTTCACTACTCGCGTGCCGCTGAAATTGTTGCGCAGCGTTATAGTAAGCGTTGGCGCTGTTGTAGCGGTTGCCAAAGCAGCGTTTATATTGTTCGAGAACTCAAAACTAAAGTCGTAGGTATCCGCAACCGTCGCTGTCGGCGAAGCGGCTGTTCCTGTTAATTCTTCGCCATCAAGTTTAACTGTAAACGTTGGGCGGTGCGGTTCGCTGTTAAATATAAACGGCGCACCGAGCCAAGCCACTTCTATTTCATCGCCGACATCTATTTCGTCCACCGTTAAAGTCGCGGGAGTTGTGGGAGCTCTCAAATCGTCGGGATCGTTGGAATTTGCCGTGTGCGTGTGCCAGTTAAGCACAAGCGGTTGATCGTCGTGTATGGTTTTTATAAGCGACATTCCGTCATAAACACTTTCGCCGCCGATGTTTGCTATCGTTATATTATTGGCGGCAAAATTCGCAGGAACAATATCGGTGATATACGTCCCGTCGTTGAAAGTTATGCGCGCCGTAAATCCTGCGAGGTCGAGTTCGTCGCCGTGGTCGTAAGACATAATTGTCGGAAGCGAGACTATTTCAATCTTACTTTCGCCGTCTGTGGCTGTGCGGGCACCGGTCTCAGTAAATGTGCGCGATATGGTAATGCTGTTGCCGGCATCGCCTGCAACAGTTCCCGAAATATATGTAATACCTGCCGCACTGCCGTTAATCTGTGTGTTAGTTGTAGCATTAAATGTAAAATTAGCGCCCGCGGTAAGCGTAACGGTAGCAGTATATATAACGCCGCCTCTGAACATATTCGTCGGACTTAATTCGGGTGTCCACACTATAGGAGTTGCAACAGACACGCCGCTGAAAACAAAACTGTTCGCAGGAGTTATGCCGTCTATTGTTGCCGCGTTAGACGCTTTGTCGCCAACTAAAGGAACAGTTGCATTAGTTGCGGAATTTTCAACATTTATGCTTGCCATTATCCGCGCCAAAGTTATCGGAGCAGGGCTTACTTGCACGTTTACAGGAGACGTCGGCGAACTGAAATTGACAAGGTCGTCCGGCACAAATCTTAAAGTATGCGTTTGCTGTCCAACTTCGCCAACCGCTGTTGCGTTTGCATCAGCTGTTATCCACACAATCGGCGTAGCATTGGGATTTTCCGGCACCACCCAAACAAATGTTCCGGGAGCAACGCTTGTACCGTTGCCGGGAAGCGAAACGTTAGAGAGGTTTTGCAAGTAAACTGCTGTTAAATCAGTGGGGAAAACTACTTCCGGGTCTGCTTTACCAACCACAAAAGTCGCCTCTACGGTCTGAGCCGCAATGTCGTGCGAACCGCCCGAAATCGTTATTGTTGCGATATGGGTTCCATACCCCAAAGCCATAGCCGGTTGAACGCTTATAGTGCCGGATTGACCAGCGCCTGCCGCTACCGAGAATGTTGCCGGAGTTCCAGGAGCGGGCGTTATTACAAACAAATCTGCGGGCAATACGGTTATATCCAAATTACCTGTCGCTCCCGTTCCGGTGTTTGTTACCGTAATAAGCTGCGCTTGCGGCACTGTTGCCGAAGTATAACCGAAAGGACGCTCGCCGAAATCAAGCAAAGCAGGCGCAACCGTCATTCCGTATGTAAGCGTAGCCGGGAAAGTAAACGAAAGCGTAACTCTGTTGCCGGCGTTTCCGATTACAGGAGAAGCCATTGTTGTAAAATCGGAAGGAATTGCCGTTTGTCCGTTTATTTCCCACACAAACGAAGCGTCGTTTACAAATACGAAATCCGATGCCGCTTCCAATACAACTTGCACGGTATAAACGCCGCCGCGAGAGAATATATTGCCTGCAGGAACAGGCGACCACGAAACTGAATGCACCGAATAATTAGTAATGCCGCTCGGCACGTCTGCCGTCTGACTGCGGATAGAATCGCTCATCGGCGCGACAACGCCTATAACTCTTACCGGATTTATTGCCGTCGGAGTAATAGTAAAGACTTCCTCCGCCAAGGTTATATCATAGTTGTCGCCGTTGTTGCCGTCGTTTATTGCAAGCGTGCCTATATCAATATTGTAGCGATTAACAGCGGTACCCGGCGCGCGAGTTAATGCTGTTCCGGTCTCAAACGCATCGGGAGAAATTAACGCAGGAGAAACAGTAAATGTTATTGCAGGATCTGTCGCAGTTCCGAACTCTTTACCTTGATTTGCATCGGGGGTTATCGTTATCGGTTTTTTAGTGATACCTGCTGTAGTTATTGCCACCGGAGTCGGAATACCGACGGTTAGACCGTCCCAAACTTGTTCAATGCTGTAATTTACAGACCCCGTACCGCTGAGTGATACCGCGCTGATATTTATTGTGGTTGTTCCCGCATTTCTGCTTGTGTAAACTGCGGTGGCGGTTGCACTGACATCGTCGGGACTTACCACGCCGTCGAGAGTTATTTCTACGCCGACCGCGTCAACTCCGCCGTCATACACTTTGGTATGGCGAACAGAGGTAATGCTTATAGGTTTTGCTGTGATACCTGCTGTAGTTATTGCCACCGGGGTCGGAACACCTACGTTTCCGCTCCAAGTACCCGCAATGCTGTAATTTCCTGCTTGCGCGCCGGTTAGAGTGATACCCGTAAGATTCATTGCAACGGTACCCGCGTTTCGACTTGTATAGTTCGCAGTGGTTGCGGTTGCACTGACTTCATCTGTTCCCAATATACCGTCAAAGATTATCTCCACTCCTGTTGCGGTGGTGCTTCCATCGAATACTTTGGTATGGCGAACTGACTGGATTGTAAGTTCCCGCGCGGTAATGTTTGCTGTGGTTGTCGCAGTCGCAGAAGCGTTTGTTATTGAATAGTTATTTGCTATCGCCGCATTTGCATCAGAGGGAGCTATTAACGAAAGCCCGCTGACCGTTACGGTTTTACCTGTACCGACACTCGCGTTGTCAAAAGTCGCCGAAGTGTGAGTAATTGTCGGCGCGGGAGTAGAAATAAAGTTCGGAGTTGCGCTCAGTGTAATCGTAGCATTTGTATTTCCGTCGTATTCTTTATTGCTTGCCGTTGCCGTTATTGCAATATTTTTTGCGGCGATAGTCAAATTATTTGTATTTACTCTGATTGTCGCGCTGTTATCAAATATCACTGCAATTGAAGTGTTATTATGCGTATGGCGTATGAGTTGAATATCGTCTGCAACATCTGTTGTTATATTATTAGCGCCAAAATCGGCAAAAGCAACAACTCTGCTTGTGCCGTCGTCGTAATGAAGTTCCGCTTTAAGCTCCGACAAATTAAGTTTATCGCCGTGAGTGTAAGATAAATTCGGTTGCGTTTCAACGGTAATACTCGTAACGGTAGCTGTACCTGTAGCGGCAATTGCACGCGCAAGCTTTATAGTGCCGTCGCCGGTGCGAGCAACCGTTGCAGTTTCACCGTTAATCGTTCCCGTAATAACCGTCGGCAACGCAGGGAAAATATGATTTTTATTAGCCGAAAGCGTAACACTCACGGTATAAGTTTCGCCGGCTCTGAACGGGTTGTGAGTGGGACTCCAAGTCGCTCCTGCAGGTGTCACACCGTAAGTGCTTCCAACCGCATTAGCCGTGCTCTGCGGAGCCTGAGCAACTTCCGGTTCAACAACGTCAATAACTGCAACAGATGTAATCGGCGCCGCAGTAATTGTAAACACAGGAACATCTGTCCCCGTCGCCAATGTGAGATCGTAATTAGTTCCCCAAGACAAATTATCCCTAATAAAAGGATACGCACCAACGTCATTATTGGTATTGTCATAACGATTGAGACCACCCGTTTGGGTATTACCCGCAATAATGGTTTCGCTCGGAGTAAATGCAAAAGGCAACGGATCCGCTTCGCCGTACACTTTAGTTGCCGCGTGCGGCGTAATAGTTACCGGACGACGAGTAATATTTCCCGAAGTATTATTAGTGGACGCAGGCGCAGTATAATTATGCGCACGACTTCCAGCAATAGCATAAGTAATGGTTATCGTATTTGCGTCAAGCACATTGTTCACGTCAGGCGAAGCAAAGGTCGCCGTCGCCGTAAGTCGAACGCCGACTACGTCTGCCGCCACGGTCGCTTGGTCGGTATATTGAACGTCGCCTAATCTCAATTCGGCGCTGATGTCTCCGTGTACCGTTATTACCGCAGCATCGTTTCCGTCATAGGTTTTTGACTGCGTTACCGTAGTTCCCGCAACCGTAAGCGGTCTCGGATTTATGGTTATAGTTGCAGGATTTGAACGCTGTGCAGTCGCCCCCAAAGTAGCGCGGACTTCTACAAAGAAGAAATGCGTACCGGGTGTTCCGTCCAAATTAACTTCGAGCGTATCGGGAATTGCAAATGTTGCTGATGTCGCGCCCAAAATCGCTGTTCCGCCGACACTACTTGCAGTTGTGTTCCAAAACCATTGATAACTGCGCTCTGCGCCGCCGTCAACCGTTGCAACAACTCCCAAAGTGTCTGTCGCTGTTATACCTCCGTAAGTAAGCTGACGAGATGTAGGATGTGTTTCTATCGATATAACCGCACCCGCTGTCTGTACAAATTCTATCGCAACCGTGGCGGTTCGCAACAACGGCGTTCCCGACGGGGTAATCGAAGCTCCGTTTGTAGCAACTCCCGACAAATCCGCGTGTGTTATTGCAACATCGCTTGCAAATACGTGGTTGTTATCTGCCGTAAGCGTTATGCTTCCTGCTGTATAAGACGTATTCGACAAGAACGAAGTATGCGCAGGCGACCAAGTAATTGCGCTTGCAGGAATATTTATAGTACCGCCGGTAACCGTTCCCGTTGCTGTAGGCGCGGCAGCTACGGGGGTTGCGTCTCTTACAGGTTGAGTAATTCCGCTTATTGCCACACTTGTAATTACGCGGGGAGTAATACCAATCGAACCGCCCGTTGTCGGAGAAATAAGAGAGAAATTATTCCAAGTCTGACCTATGGTATAGTTGCCCTCTGCGGTTCCGCCAAGTGTTATAGCGCTTACATTTATTGTGGTTGTGGCAGCATCAACGGAGGTATAAACGGCGGTATAAGTTGCTACATTTACCACTTCACCCGAAACTACGCCGGTATTTGTTGTAGTGTTATAATCCGCAAACGTAAACACTACATTGGTAGCGCCGATAGTATTGCCGCCGTCAAATTCACGGGTATGAGCGGCGCTGTACAGTATAAGTCCACGTTTAGCAACCGTCAAATCGCTTGTTGAAGCCGTAAAATTACCCGTTGCAGGCGAAGGACGCGGTATGGATACTACAAGAGGATAATCATCGTGAAGCAAGTGAACCAAACGCTCCGGAGTTGCTAAATTTACATTTGCTCCGTTTATGCTTAACGTAATATTGCTGTCGGCAAAATTTGTAAGAGAAACAAGAGCGGCGGTGCCGTCGTCGTAGCTGAGCGTTGCTGAAAGATCGGTAAGATCAAGGAACTCGCCGTGAACATAGCTCATCTTAGTCGGAGGTGTTGTGATGGCAATACCGGCAAGCGTGCGAGAATCCGTAGTACTGAATTTATACGAAAACGTTATTGTGCGGGCAACGTCATCACGAGAAACAGGCGTCGCAGCTTCTCCGTTTATTGTCGCCGAAACGCTTGAAGCAAAAATATGGTTGTCATTTGCTTGAAACGTAACGCTCACGGTATAAGCTTCTCCGCCTTGGAACGGATTGTGAGCAGGATCCCAAGTAGCTCCCGCCGAAGTCACGGTATAAGTATTTTCAACGCGATTTGCCGCATTGCTCGGCGCAACCGCAACAACAGGAGGCACAACGCCCGTAACGCCAACCGCGGTAATTGGCGCAGGTTTCACATTTACAGATACATTCCGCACGACAGCCGTACCGTTCCAACCTGCAACGCCAGCTGCCCAATTTATATTAGCCGCCCCCAAAGCATTTGGTGTAAAACTCATCGCAAACGACTGATTATCGCCTACATTAGGTGTATGGGTAGCAGCATCGCTTCGCACCCAAGCAAAGTCTCCGTAATTTTCGCCGATTGCCCCCGAAAGCACTGCCGTACCAAGCGCCGCCGGATAAGTAATGTCTCCCGCTGTCGGGAAACGCAAAACCACGTTAGCTGGGTGGGTAGGATTATTTATGTCTATTACATCGTCTCCATTAGGATTACTTCCGCCGCCTACTTGCATTTTCTCTATAGTGAAATTCGCTGTTTTTGAACCGCTGTAATTTCCTGTTGTTGTCGCTGTAATGGTAACACTTCCGATATCCGTTCCCACTACTATGTTAGCGCCGTGAGAAACATCGAAGTCGCTTGACGCAATAATATTGGTAAGCGTTCCGCCTACATCAACATTATCGGTTACCGTCGGCGCAGGCGTATGTTGCGCTCCTGTATATCTTACGGAAGATATTGTGGCAATATCGGCAAGTGCAATATCCCGCTGGATCATTTTCGGATCTTTGCTAAGCGTTACTCCCGTAGAGGATACAAACGTGAAATTTCCGTCGGGGGCAGGGGTAAATTCAGTCAAATCTCCGACGTTTCGAACTGGACTCCAAGAGCCCGGCACAGTCAAGGCAGGAGAAGTACCAAAAGTTACCGCTCCACCCAGTGGTGTTTGCAGCGCGCCGTTAAAGGTAAACGCGCCGAAAGCGGCAACGGTGAGAGCATCAGGGTCGTCAATAACAATTGCCTCTACCTCAAAAATAACATCAAATTTCTCGGAAATATTGTTGGTTGTGTTGCTGACAGTGACTGTCGCAGTATATTTTCCCACCGAAAGTCCGTGATTCGGAACTACCGTAAATGTTGGCGTACCGTCGGCGGCAATACTCGAAATTGTCAGAGTAGACAATGTAAAACTGCTTGCGCCTGTGCCGCTCAATTCAACCGTCAAATCATCTGTCGGCAAATTACCCAAGTTGGTAATTGTTATGCTTAACGGCGTTATCGGAGCATAGTTGAAATCCTCTTTACCGAAATCGTGAGGCGAAAGCAGCGAGGTCTGTGTGGTTTGCGTAAGCGAAATTCCTCTCCAACCTGCCCAGAATTCGCGCGGGGCAGTAATATTGTTTACAGGGAATGTTACTCTGTTCGCATTTGCTAAATCTGAATTGCTGAACCAAGCGACAAATTCACAGCCCGTTCTCGCTGTCGCGGTCTCACCTGCTGCTATATTGCCGTTGTGTTCAACTGTCGTTGTAGTAATAACTGCAGGCGAAGTTGCTGCATTGTTATGATTCCAAGTTATAGTGTGATTATTCAGAGCAAAATTCGCAGTCACGGCAACTGCATTCGTCGGCATACCAAATGTCAGCGGACTTGCGGTAAGTGCTGCTTCCGCAAGAGGTGGTGTTATTCCCGTAACAGTCCAGTTTACAAATCTATAGTTTGCATTCGGTGTCGCAGTTATATTGACAGAATAATCGGCAATATAAGCCCCCGCCGCCGTACCACCGACAGTGCCGTTTGAACCCGCTGCTGTCACCGTAAGGTTGTAAAGACGTGTCCACTTCGCCCAAAGCTTGGTTGCTGCAGTTACGTTTTGTATCGGGAATGTTATCTCAGTACCTGTCATCGCCGAATTACCAAACCAACCGTCAAAACGGTAAGTACCGTGTGTATGGGCAGTTTTCGTAATATTCGCAGGTGCGGCTATTGTGCCGTTGTGATCGACCGTGGCTTGCGTCGGCGCAGGAGTTCCGCCGTCGTAGTGCCAAGTTACTGAGTGCTCGTGAGAGAATGTTGCCGTAATGGTTATTATTCCCGCATCCGCGTGAGCCCGATCCACAGTATAAGGAGATATTCCCGAACCCGCTGCAGAAACTTGGCTGATTCCTAATTCCACGGGTGTGTAAGTAATACGATTATGCAAAGTACCGAGATTCGCCAATACATAATTGAAATTGACTGTTGCGCCGTGTGCCGCCCAATTGTTCATATTTCCCGTTGTCTCGAAGAAAACGTCATCGGTTTCTATGTTGCCCGTTCTCTCCAATCTTATGGTAAACGGAACAGCACCTGTCGGAGTCGAATTTGCAGAGCCGCTGTGATTCCCTCCCTCAACTGCTGTGGCTATTACCACTATTTGTTTTTCGACATCGCTGCCTTTAATTACGTATGTAGCACCTGCGCCCAAAGCCGTACCCGTCGGATCTCCCGAAACGTCTGCGTGGAACCATTCAAAAGTAAACGTAGTTCCCGTATGGGTAGCCATATTTGCCGTTAATGTCTCGCCTATACGCACTGTTCCCAAAATTGTGGGTGTGCCTATTGATGCCTGAGTAATTTCCGCATTTGCAAAGAATGGCTGAGTATTTTCCGTGCCTGTACCGTTGTTTGGCGGCAAATAGTTGCCTGCAGCAGCACCTTCAATCCCCCAACCTGTCGCTGTTATCGCGTGAGTTGCGGGTGCTGAGTCGGCAAAGTTCAATTCTCCGACTCTGACGGTTACGGCATCGCTGAGAACAATTTCCGACAAAGACGGCGAATTTAGGTGGGTAGCAGTAGTATTTCCGTCAAACGGTTTCGGATTGGCTGTTGCACGATTTGTTTCACTTCCGACATTCCAAGTCAATTGTTTTTGACTTACTGTCAAATTATTCGTAATTGCAGTAAAAAATTGCCCTGCATTACCGGGATTCGGCACACTAAGAGTAATCGGCTTATCGTGGTGCGCGTTCGCCGCCGGATGCGCGCGAATAAGCGGAGTGCCGTTCTCAATATCTGTAGTTATGTTGTCCGCGGCAAAAGCGGAAAGTGCGACATTTCGAGTTGTGCCGTCGTTGTAAGTAAGCCTTGCTATAAGTCCCGTAAGAGCAAGTTCATCGCCGTGGGTGTAAGTCAATCTTGCCGGTTGTGCGTGAACGGCAATGCTTGCAAGAGTAGCCTCGCCTGTTGGTGTAGTAAAATTATACGAAAGCGTAACGGTGTTGCCTGTATTGGCGGAAACAGTCGCATTATGCTCGTTAATCGTTGCTGTGGTTAAGCCTGTAAATGTGTGATTTGTCCCCGCCCGTGTAAGCACAACGGTAACGGAGTAAGTTTGACCGCCTTGGAACGGATTATGGTTCGGGTTCCAAGTTTCTGTGGTTACACTGAAATTGCTTGCATCGGCACCTGTCGGCGTTGCAGTACCACGCGCCACCGCAACCGCAGGAGTGGTAACATCGACTGCTGGATTTATAATAGCAGGATTTACCGTAAGCGTTGCGTTTTCAAATTCAAAGCTATAATTTGCAGCCGAAAGACTGCCTGCTCCAATAGTAATAGTATAACCGCCGACATTGCTTGCAGATGTACGAGTGGTAGTTATTAACGGAGTACCCGTAAGCGCGCCATCTTTGTATGCTTGATTATCGTTAATAAAGCCGCTTGCCGACCAAGTAGTAATCGGATTGGGATTTGCCGCACCGAAAACAACGCTGTTGTCGGCGGCAGTAATAGTAAGCACAGCGCGATCTACCGTTATCTTAACATTGCTGTTTACTGTTGCGTAATTTGAACTTGTCGGAACAAATCTTATCGGAAAATCATGGCTATTGCTTTGCGCAACCGTCGGTAAAGTCGTAGGATCAACAAATTCAAATTCTCCCGCAACCAAAGCCGAGCCGCCCGCAAGTGAAATACTGCCGAGCGTTTCTCCGTAAGTCAGCGATAAACCTGTAGGGAAAGTTACGGTCGTCGGATCTGCCGGGTTAATTGTAAACGTTCCGGACGCCGTTCCCGTAAAGTTTCCTGTTCCCTCAACAGTGAAACCCGCCAAAGACGCGGGAGGGTTAGAAGCATTAGTATTATCAGTATGCGCAGTAACACTGAATGGTCGTGGAGTTGCCGCCAATAACGGATTAAACTCAAAACCGCTAACAAGCGGGTCAAGGGTCACCGTAATATTTGTTGGCGCAATCGTATGAGCAGAGCCGTTAAAAGTCGGATTAAAAGTAGTAGATACCGTCGCTCCTGAAATATCTCTGCGATTTACAGTCAATGTTCCGGGAACAAACGTAATATTATAATTAGTAGAGGTTAACCCGGAAACAGTAATTGAGGGGGTGCCCACATTGTCGCCTCTTTGATAAGTTGTAGCAATATTTGCAGTGCCGCCCAAAACAGCCCGAGTTTCGTTATTCACAAAACTGCTGAATGTCAAATTCTCCACAGTCCAAGTCGGCACGGGATCGCCGAAAGTTATTGTTTCGCTTGGAGCGGTTATTGTAAGCGGCGCACGCTCAATAGTCCACGACAATACAACATTTCCGCCAACCAAATCTGTTGTACCACCCGCCCATTCAAAGTTAGCAGGATCGTTTAATGTTGCCGTAACAGTGTGATTGCCGGCATTTGTCTGAGTTTGGGTAGTCAAGCTGTAACGCGCAGAATGTTCAGTATTTGCCAAAATAACCGTTTGCGACAAACCCGTGAATGTAAATGTTTGCCCTGTAGCAATGGTCGGTCTTGTCACTACCGCTTTTGCAACAGTAACCGTAGCCACATTAGAAGCAAGGGTTACAACACGCGTTCCTACAGTAGATGTCGCCGTAACAACAACATAAAAATAGTGTTGCCCTGCGATAAGATTTGTCGGTATGTTAAGCGTTGTTCCCGTCGCATCCAAAATCGGTGTACCGCCCGTATTGCTGTTCGTTGTATTTCTGAACCACTGGTAAGTTAAATCAGCGGCACCATTAGCCGTCGCCCCTACAGTCAAACTGCTTGTTATAGCTCCAAAAATAACCGGTGTAGCAGAAGCAGGTTGCGGATTTATAGTAATACCGAGGTCTGCCGTCCGTACCGACAACGCCGTAGAAGCCAACGACACAGAGTTTTTTTCAGTGTTCGCTTTATATCGCGCAAAGAAGAAATATTCGGTATTAGGCGCTAAGCCGTCAAAAGTCAATCCGTCTTGCCAACTTGTCGGAGGAGTAGCAGCAGAATTGCTAATACCGTATTCAAGAACAAGCGACATAGGCGTTGCTGTGTGGGGCGCGTTTAACGGCACAATAATCGTAATTGAATTGGGATTATCGGAAATATGGTGCGGCGTACTGCTCGAGCTATGTCTTGGCACAGGTGGCGCATTCGGCGCAAAAAGAGTAATCGCTCCCGTTATACCCGTCGGTTGTGTAATTATATAGTTTGCTGAATTTGCAGTACCACCCGTCATTGTAAAATTGCCGCTGAAAGTAATCGGATGTGCAGGGTTAACAAGATTTCCGCCGTATGTTGCTGTAACCACTGTAGAAGCGACATTTGCCGTTTCACTGTTTTGAAGCCCGTTTTCACCTCCGACTGTAAATACAAGCGTACCAAATCCTCCTACAATCGTGTTTAATCCGTCAAATTGCTTGGTAATATTAAAACCGCTGATAGTCAAAGGACGTCGAGCAATATTAAATGTTTGAGTTCTTTCTCCGCCTGCATAATTCCCAATTCCCGTAATTGTTATGGTTGCATTTCCCGCAGCTGTATTATTAGTATAAGCCGAAGTAAAATCCGTATTCCGCTCCAACGTTCTCTGCGTTCCGTCTATGGTTGCCGTAACGGTATAAGTCGGCGTTAGAGCAACGCCTGTGTAAGTATGCGTACTTGAAACATTTATGGCAATGGCCACAGAAGCGTCGTTTATAGGTCTGGCGGAAACCGTCAACGTTCCGTTTGCGGGAGTAAACCTATAGTTAGTAGCCGCCAAGTCTGATACATTCGGAGTTATATTATAAGTTCCCACTGGACTACCCGCTGAATACGCCAAGCCACCAACAGTATTTGCAGTAGTAAACACCGTCTGCAACAAAGGGTGTCCTGTCAGACCTATATTGTCAATATTATGCCCCGTTGCAAATCCCGTAATTTCAACAGTGAAATTATTAGGAAGAGCCGCACCGAATTGTATGTTATGGCTACTCGCCGTAACCGTAAGTTCTCGCGTCGCAATGCTCCACGGTATGTTCCGCGCCTGCGTACGATTATCGCCACTGTTCCACTGATGGTTAGCGTCCAAAGTAGCTGTAGCGCTATGATTACCTGCATTTGTTGCCGTATTTCCTGTAAGAGAAAATTCTGTACCTGTATTAACACCCGTTTGCACAGCGTTATTAAAAATAAGTCCCGTATTAGCCGTCGGAGGAGCGATTTCTTTGCGGGCGATAGTAAAGGTATTCATCGCTTCGTGTGAGTTATGATTTGTAGTTTGCGGAAAAACCGCGCGAACTTCATAATCACCTGCGGCAGTTGTAGTACTTATATTAGTGGCATTCCACGGCAACCATTCGGTAGTCCCAACTCTTCTGAATGTAATTACGGGAGTTCCTGTATAACTCTGCGGCGTTCCGGCTACTTGCGGACGAGTTTGAATATTATCAAGCACATCACCAAAAGTCCAACCTGCAACACTGACAGTTCCCGAACCTGTTGCTCGCGTTATTTCCCAAGTAATTGTAATATCGCCTGTTCCACCACCGTCCCACTGGCGACAATCAGGGACAGCCATAGGAGAGGTCAAAGAAATTGTAGTAGTATGAGCTCCCACCGCACTTGAGGTTGTAGTTCCGCTTACCGCATAATGATATTCCCAATTCGGCTGATTATGAGTTATCTCCACCGTATGAGAGCTACCAAAAGGAAACGTCTGATTTGCCGCAAAAGTCGGTCTGGCTACAGATGTCGGAGGAAGCTGTAGAAGAGGCGCACCAACCACTTCTGTCTGCCTTCCCCTGGGAGTTGTTCCGCAATTTACTAATGTACAATATCTCGCACTGACATTACCCCCCGGAGCAGTACAAGTAGCAGGAGTATGCACAGGAGCTCCCCACTCTCCCCAAACGTGTCCGCAAGGCAAATTTCCTCTTATTCCAAATATTTGTAAAAACGGAAAGCCATCATTTATTCCCGAATTTCTTGCCCAAGCATCTGGATTGTCAAGAGCAAAATCCCAATTAGGGAAACTACTGTTAGGCAAGTTTCGCATATCAGCATCTGCCCTAAATTCCCCAGTCCCGCCAGCCAAATTGGCACTATTATGATAACTATGAGTAACTGTACCACCAACGCTATTTCCTATTAATCCGCCCATATCACCTACACCTACATGCAAAGTTGAGCCGGGGCTTAAAGTCACCGTTGCATTGGCGTAACTATTAAGAATTGGTCCCGCACTTTGTCCTACCAATCCGCCAATGCCCGACACCCAATCGCCCGCACCACCTATACTTCTAACTGCTCCCTCAAAAAAACTATTATTAATTGAGCCTGCGTTATTCCCAACCAATCCACCAGCCCAAGTACTACCTATTATATTTCCATTTGTAATAAAACATCCTACAATATGAGCCCCACCCAAAGCATCTCCAACTAATCCACCGAGCTCAGAATTCCCACTAACAGCAACATTATTAAGCCCAAGATTTTCTACTCTTCCACCATTACCTAAAATACCAAAAAAGCCTATCTGTCTATCACCTATAATATTAACATTATGGACAATATGACCGTTGCCGTTAAACGTACCTGTAAATGTAGGAATTGGCGTCCAAGGATTATGAGTAGTAGCAAGATTTATGTTAGCCCCAAGCACAAAATGCCCACTTGTATGATTTCGCACTTGATTTAATTGGTCTGCAGTCATTATTATCCAAGGAGCGGAAGAAGAAGGACTAGCACCTGTTCCCCACGGAACTGCATTGGCAGGAACCGCTGGAAACTGCCCGAATACAGGAAAGACACCTGCCAAAATGACAAGCGTTAATAAGAACGTGTGTAATTTCAAACCGAGTTTTTTCATTACAATGCCCACTTTCCTAAGGTTAGAGCCGCCAAAACACCATTTGCAGAAAACTGCAAAACCTCTTAAAACCCCGTCAACCCTCGTACATAATATAGGTTATATCCTGAAAAAATCAAGAGGAAAATAAGATTTTAAGTATTTTTTAATGAAATTAAGAAATTTTTTCCGTGTTTTCGGCAATTATTGCCTGCCAAAAGAACGGGCGCGCGTAAAACTTCGCGGGTTTTTGCGGAAGAGGCGACGAAAGTCCGTCTTGGGGAGTGTTTTGTGGGGGTTTTGGGGGATTATTTTCTACAGAAGCGTTGATTTTTTGTTTATGTTATTCGTAATGCCCTTTTGCCGAAACAACTATTATGCTTATTATATTTGCTTCAATAGCATAAATAAGCCGATGCTCTCCGCTTATCCTGCGAGACCACAAGCCGGATTTGTTAAATTTCAAGCGTTCCGGTTTTCCTGTTCCGCTTTCGGGGTGGATTTGTAATTCCGATAACAAACTTTCTATTTTTCTTACGATTGCTTTATTTCCGCTTCTTTCGTGTTCAGCAATATCTTTTTTTGCTTTTTCGTCAAGCAATACAATGTATTTCATTATGCGCGGCACCTTGCAAAAATCGCTTGTAATTCGCTGTCATCAAGAGGTACGTGTTTTGCAGTTCCGTTTTCCAACGCATTAACCCTTTTTACGACCTCCGAATAATTTTCGGGAATATCCCACCAAGGGTCATTACTCGGACTTGGGTTTTTGTAGTTTACGGCAAGTCTTTTTCTTTGACGGCGGACAACTATGCCTAATTGTCTTGCTACTTTTATTACAAGCTGTAAGTTATTTTTATTCTCTGTTTCCAATACTGCTACCAAAACCACCTCCTTTTTAAACAGTAAAATAATATTTGCGAAAAAGTAAAGATTAAAGAAATGATGATTATAGTGCTTTTTAGCAAAAAAACATTCTTTTTCCGTTATTTATTTTGGAGAAAAGGTATTTTATGGTTTCAGGGAGGACTGATAACGGAAACAACGGAGAAGATGATTTATATGAAGAGTTTTAGCAGTGTGTTTTTTAATGACCTTGCGCTGTTTTTTTATGGTGCTACAGGGTTTATAGGCGCGGGTGTAATTGCAGGCAGGGTTTTTCCCAGTATGTTTAATTACACGATTTCAGACGCAGATTTTCGCATCGGAATTATTTTCTTTGCTTTTTTTGCGGTTTTGGGTGTATTTTTTAGATTTTTATCGAATTCAATCAGGAGGTAATTTATGGAATTTTTTTCGGAGATGTGGGCGTCTATGACAACGGGAATGTGGTCGGGGGCGTTTGCTGTTCTTATTGTGCTTACAACTATGGGATTTTTAGGTATCCTGATAGCGCCTAAACTTGACAAAATTATCGAAGCAAAGCATTTAGCAAACAGCGGCGGACTGCAAACAGCGTAGAAAAATCAAATGGCGAAAAAAATATATTTAGCTAATATCAACTCTTCGGGGATTGTTTGCGGGGGACTTGCCACGCAGGCTAAAAAGACGCTGTCGGCTTGCCGCGAAATCGGGTTGCCCGTCGAAATATATAACACTTGGGAGACTTTAAAACCGCAAGAAGTCGGGGCGTTTCATCTTTTTTCGTCGGCTTTTGAATTATTCGACCTTTCGCGCACGCTTTACCAAAGAAATATTCCGCAGCTACTTTCGTCTATTTTTTACACCCGCCATCCTGCGTGGAAAATTGCAGGTATTCGCACAATTACAAAATTTATTTCGCGTTTTGATAAAGGAACAAATTCGGTTTTCGATTACGATTGCGCAATTATGAAAAACGCCGACTTGGTAATGCCAAATACAAGCGCAGAATTACAACAAATTCAGCAATTATTCAAAATCCCCGACAACAAAATAACGGTCGTTCCAAACGGCGTGGACAAAAAATTCGCAAGCGCAACCCCCGATTTATTCAAGAAAAAATACGGCGACGACAACATAATTCTGTCGGTCACAATGCTCGGACCCGAACGCAAAAACGGACTAAATCTCATAAAAGCGCTCGGAAAAATCGACCATCCGTCGTATATTATCGGCTCGTTTCACACCGAAAGCGATTACGGAAAACAGTGCAAAACCGAATTGGAGAAATATCCGCAGATAAAATACATAGGAATGATGGATCACGAAGACCCGATGCTTGCAAGCGCATACGCGGCGGCAAAGGTTTTTGCGCTCCCCTCGTGGCTCGAAACACCCGGACTTGCAAGTATGGAAGCGGCTTTGGCGGGCGCCGAAGTCATAACAACAGCCGTAGGCGGCACCAAAGATTATTTTTGCGAAAATGCAATTTACATAGACCCATATTCCGTAAATTCCATTGCCGACGGAATAACAACCGCGCTAAACCGCAACGGCAACGAGCAAAAAAAGATGAAAGAATTTATTCTGAATAACTTTTTATGGGAAAAAGTCGCCGAGAAATACAGCGAAATTTACAGGAAATATTTGTAAGATAACCGCTCGCATTTCCTCAAAAAAACTGCTCAACTTTTGAGAAATTTTTATAAAACAATGCGCTGAAACTTCCGATATTGTATTTTTTGAACGTTCTTAAATTCTCTCTGCTTTTGCAAATAATATTAGAAATGCTTCGATTTGTCATTCCGCCCGCTCGCATTTTATAAGAAATAAAATGTAAATATTTAAGATTGGCGCCGGTAGAAAATATTCGCAACATAAAATCATAATCTGCCGCTATTTTATAGGAAGTATCAAAATCTCCGAGCTTTTCGTATATTGATTTTCGCAAAAACACAGTCGGGTGAGGCGGCATCCATCCCTTTTTCAATAAGTCGGGACAAAAATCACAACTTTCCCAATGCCTGAAAATTTTATTTGTATCTTTTTTTTGAACATAAACCAAATCGGTATAAACTCCGTCTGTAGAAATATCCGAAAAATGCTCGGATATTTTAGATACGACATCTTTATCGGCATACAAATCGTCCGAATGCAGGATACCGATAATGTCGCCCGAAGCAAGTTTAACGCCTTTATTCAGAGCATCATACACTCCGCTGTCGGGTTCCGAAATAATTTTCATATTTTTATTTTCATACTTTTTTACAATGTCAATTGTTTTATCTGTGCTTAATCCATCGACAATTATATGTTCAATGTTTTTATATGACTGCATTGAAACAGATGCTAATGTATCTGAAATAGTTTTTGCGCCGTTAAAAACAGGCGTAATTATCGAAATTTTCGGACAATCCATTCAACACAATCTTTCGGATTACTGTTTTTCGTTCGTTTTTTTATCAAAAATACTATATGCCATTCAAAAATAGGAACACGAAAAATAAAAACCGCAATAATTTTCAAACTTTTCTCGCGGCAATATAGTATTTTATTCCGACAATATCTCTGAAGAGGAACTAATTTATGAAAAAAAAACTGCGCAAACTTGTGCTTCGACCATATCACTATCAGGTTAATCAATACATATCGTTAATGAAAACAGCTTACGAAAACAGCGGGTTTTCGGTATGCAAATTTAATCTGAAAAATTTAATAGAATGCGAATTTATTGCGCTGAATTTTTATGAAAACTCAATATATACGTCAAAACTTCTCGCAAGAGCACTCGTGCTGATTTTATTAAAACTTTTCGGAAAAAAAATTATTTGGACTATGCACGACAAGCAACAAGTCGTAAAAAAGAATCGTAAAAACTCAATGCGTTTCGTGAAACTTCAGATAGCGCTTTGCGACAAAATCATAATTCACTCAAAAATCAGCATCGACGAAATAAAGGCAATAAATTCATCAGAAAAAATCCTCGAAAAAATAATACATATACCACACCCCAATTATATAGGCGTTTACGGCGACATAAAACATACAAATTTACCAAGCGACAAACTAAAATTATTGCACATCGGACTTATAAGACCCTACAAAAACGTCGATTTGCTGATAGAGGCGGTGAGCGAATTAAATCTGCCGAATTTGGAATTGTTTATAAGCGGCGCCTGCGACAAAAACCTGCAAAAATGCCTGCTCGAAAAAATAAACGGAAACGCTAAAATAACAACGGACTTCAGATTTATCCCCGACGACGAAATAGCAGAATTGATTTCAAAGCATCATTTGCTTGCTCTCCCCTACGACTCAATCTGCTCGCTAAATTCGGGAAGTGCGATATTGGCGTTTTCTTACGCAAAATCCGTAATTTGCACCCTAAACGGAACATTGTCCGACATCGAAGACAAAGGCTTATTTTGGGCGTACGAATATAAAAACGACGAACATAAAGACGTTCTGAAAAAGCAAATTAAAGAAGTTTACGACAGATTTAGCGGAGACTTCAACGAACTCAATGCTGTCGGAAAGAAATGCTTTGAATACGTCGCCAAGCATAATTCTTCACAGAAAATCAGTTCGGTGCTAAAAGAGACTTTTTAACTGTTGCTTAATTTTCACCCATTTTTTTGTTAATGCCATAAAAAATCTCGTATGTTTTATCCATCGCGGTATCACGTTTTTAATGGTTATTTTTATTGAAGAAGCGCGATAGTCTTTTATTACAAACTTAACATTTCTTTGCCGCGAAGCCCAGAGCGGGAAGCCACTTCTATACATCTCGTATTTTTCTTTTTCGCCTTTAATCTCATCGACAACAAGAAACGATTTTTTTGAATATGAAATTAAGAAATAATCAACAAACGAAATCAATGCGTATTTTTTGTCCATTTTTGGAATATTCAAATGCTGCCTTTTTCCGTCTATCGTATAAACAAAATCATATTTTGCAGCAGCATTTCTAAATTTTTCGCTATCCGAACACAGTAATATTTTTTCTTTTTTGTTCCGTTTATGTATGTTTATCAAGTGTTTAATGTTTTTTTGTAAGAACGGTTCTTGCAATTCTTCGGGCAATGTCAGAAAACCGTCGTCGTGTTCGTCAAAATCGCCAAGCAACTGCTGAAAACGAAACGTTGCAGATAAATAATTGTCATTCATATTTTTTCGATGTAAATCAACTGCGCTTTGTAATATTGGCGTCAAAACAAACAATTCATTAAATAAAGTCGAGTAATTGTCGCCGTAAAAATATGCGTTTGTATAGAATAAAATATAGTCGTTATTTTTTGCCGCTTCTTTAATAATCGGCACGTCTTTTTGTAAATCTCCGCTTGTAGATTGTATAGAAACGTCCGAATACAGCGATGGCGCATATATACATCCTCCAAAATTGAATATACTTACACTTCGGCTGTTGTTTTTTATTTGCGATATTTCTTTTTCTGAAATTTTCCAATCTACAATATTAGGTAGCAAAAAATCAGATAAATCAAAAGGTTGCGTGTAATTTATCTTAAATTGAAAGCCACAATCTTTAGATATTTTATACAAGGTAATTATTGCGCGAAATCTATCGGCAATTCCCCCTTTTGGTCTTACATCGTCCGCCATATAAATTATGGTAGTGGTTTTCATTTTCACAGCACTTGTCCAACCTTTCTTTTTACAAACGCATAAATTTTAACTCGCTCGTCATTTTTTAGTCCGACAAACAAAATCACAAATCCTGTCCACAGCACACTTGTCAAGAGAACAATCCAAGACTGCCAAAACGATTGCAAAAATAGTTTATTCACAAAATAAAAAGGCAAAAACGACAGCATCGAAACTAAAAATATAGGGATAAGCGCTTTTTGAGTAAAATGTTTAATTGAAAAACCGACCTGCTTTTTCATAACCATACATTGCGCTGTAATACATATCGGAAACAGTAAAATCGGAGCAACAAAGGCAAAATACGGCGCAAATCCCGCTTTGAGAAAAAAATACGCAAACAACAATTCAAGCGCAGAACCGACATATCCCACGCTCGAATACGCGCCAATTTTCCCCGTTGCGTGATTTATGGAGTCCATAGTATAAATCAGGACGTTGAGCAGAGAGAATATTATTATCAATCTGGCAAAAATCGCCGTGTATTCAGGGACTTCGCCAAGCCAAAGTTTTAGCAAAAATTCGGTTTCCAAGAGCAACGGCACAGAAAAAACAAAGAACAAAAAAAACATAAACCTTGTTCCGCGCGCCGACAAATCCCACATATATTCACAGTTTTTTTGAGCATACGCTTTCATAAGTTGCGGGCTCAGCGATTGTTTAAAACTGTTTCCCAAAGACGAAAGCGCAGTATTCACGGTTGTTGCAATTCCTTTTGCGGCGTTTATCGCAGGTCCAAAAAACATATTCAGCATAATACCTATTCCATAAATATTGAGCACCATAAAAACGCTTGAAATAAAAACGTGTTTTCCATAGCCGCCAAATTCTTTAAAAAGTGATTTGTCAAAGGCAAGCGAAAATTTGGTGTCCGAATATTTTTTACGACAATAAACAAAATAAAAAAGCGACATAGCGCAACTTGCCGCAAAGCCCAACATTCCAAAGAGAATAAGTTTGTCGGCATCTGCAATTACCAACAAATACACAGTGCCAAGCCGCAAAACTGCGTCAAAAATCCCGACAAATCCGTATATGTGCATATCTTCGTGGGAGACTATGAGCGCCGTAAATGTGGAATTCAGCAACGACAGTAAAAAACTGAGCACTGCAAATTGATACACCCAATTCGCCGCCAAAAGTCTCTCGGCAGGAATATTCAATTTATTATTCAAAAACCACAATCCCACCGTTTGAGAAAGGATAACTACAATAATGGCGATAGCGATTTGCAGAATTATGCTTGTAGAAAATATTTTTTGCAGATTGACGGAATTGCCGCCGTTTCCAAGTTCGACGGTTATAAATCTTTGTGTTATAACCGTCAGCGTATTGCTGAAAACAACAAACATTGCAACGACACTACCTACAACATTACTTATCCCGAAATCCGTGACGCCAAGCGTTTGCAAAATTATTCGGGAAGTAAATAACATCACAAGCATTGTTATTATTTGGCGAAAATAGAGCGCAAGTGTGTTTTTTACAATTTTTTTGCTGTTTTGGGAAGACGCATTCAAATTTTATCCCTTCCGCTTTTTGAATAACACTTCACGAAACTCACGTAATTTCACTGTTTTTTGAGCAAAAATTCTAAACAAACCCATAAATTGCAACGGTTTTAAGAAAAAAGGCGTTTTTGACATTATAATTTTTGCGGAGGAAAAGTATTTTTTAAGAGAACCCGAAAGTTTGCCGCTGTCCGCCATAAAATATTTTACAAGAACAACCCTTATCCCCTTGATTTTCGCTCTGTTTCTTACAAGTCGAATTAACAAATCGTACTCTTCCATTGACTCAATACGCGGGTCAAAACCGCCGATTTTTCGCAAAGTTGCCAAATTGAACATCATTGTAGAAGTAGAACCTGCAAAACACCCGAGAAATACCGGAAAGCGACGGTGAAAATAAATCTTATCGTTTTTTTGCGTAGTCAGCGCCGTGTAAATTAAATCAAAACCATTTTCGGCAAATTCATTTTGTTTTTGCAGTTTTTCGCTCAGCCATTCGTCGTCGTCGTCCAAAAACGCGATATATTCGCCGCTTGCCTGCTCAATCGCTCTGTTTCTGCTGAAAGACACGCCCGAATTTTTATCGTTTCTAAGATAAATAACAGGAAAATCAAGCGATAAATTTTCGCAATATTCTTTTGTGCCGTCGCTCGAATTATCATCGACTATTATCAGTTCACACGGCAAAAATGTCTGATTTTCCACCGACACTATCGCTTTTTTAAGCATACCAAGCCGATTATAGGTTGATATTGCCGCCGTTATCTTCACGGTATTATCACTAATTTATAGGTTTTTGTGTTTCGTCTTGCAACTCTGTCGCTTTCCAGTTCTTTCACTGCTATAATATATGTTCCGGGAGCGAGATTTGAGGGTATTCGCCACCTGTAAAAAAATGTTCCGTCAACAGTTTGCGTCCATTCGGGGGAATTTTGATTAAACGATTGCACCAATTTGCCCGAAACGGTATAAACGTCCACAAAAGAGCTCTGCGAAACTCTCGGAATAGTAATAAATTCGTGCCTGCTCAACGAAAACGGATTTGGAAAAATAAAATCGTTCCTTTGTTGCGACGCGCCCACAGTTCTTTCGGGCAAACGCATTCTCGTAATTCCTCTGTCGCCGCCGACCCATAAAAAGTTTTGAACGGTATCGACTGCAACTGCAAACGTTGCGGAATTTATGCCGCCGCTTGCCGCATTCAGCACAAATTCCGTTTGTAATGCCGTCTGTGGAACGTTATAAATTACAGTATCCAAAAAACCGTCCGACGTTATAATTTCGTCAATTTCAATTCGTTTGGCGCCGAGGTCTCTGCTCGAAACCCAAAAGACATTTCTTATTCGAGTTCCGCCGGGCGACCACAATTCGTGTGAATACTCAAAGGCTATGTCATTTATATTAAGCGATAAACTCGGCGGAAGGTTTCCTATAGGAAAGACACGGGCGCCCAAAGTTCTGCTGTAGCCGAACACCCTCGGCTCCCCCGTAGTTGCGATTAAAACATTTCCCGCTCCGGTTGTATGCAATCCTGTCGCCCTGCTTCCAACGCGAATTACGCTTTTTCTGTAATCGGCAGACGGTATATTTTCGTCAAACGGATTTTTGTTTGCGTCAATAACCCATAGAGAATCACTATGGTCTGTCTCGCCCATTATGCCTCCAAAGCCCAAAAGCAAATCGCCTCTGCCTGTAAACGCTAAACTTAAAGGAGCTCTCCAACCATTACGATTAAAATTCAGTAAAAAGCGAAATCTGTTATTATTAGGGTCATACGCAAAAACAGTAGGCGCTTCAACAGGGTCGTGGTTCCACGAAGTCCCCCAAACAATTCCGTTTTTGTCTGTAAGCAGAACGTCCACGTGGTTCCAGCCTGCTATAGCAGCCCAACTCGTAAAATTTTCAGGCATTGTCTCATAAAAAATCGGAAAATCGGGACTGCCCGTAAAATTTATTGCGTCAAGAAGCATTATTCTCCAAGAATTTGTCCTGATATTATACTCTCTCATCGGACTGCCGCTATACCCAAAAAATATTCTGTCTCCAACTTGGGCTACACCACTGAAACCTTCGTCGCTAACTCCCGCCAAACTGCCGTAGCCGCGGGTGTTTTCGTTGAAGTATGCCACATCACCTCTTCTCGATATTCTGCTGAGCGCATTTGACCAATGCCTCGGTCCCTCGCTGTCAAATAAAGGTAAAATCCAAAGCGATTGCTCGCTGTCCACAAATAATTTTCTGATGCGGTTATTGTTTACAAGCCCCGGAACTACAAACTGCCTGTCGTCGTCCGAGCGCCAAAGATAATCTGCTTCAGTCCCAACAAAAGCCCGATTGTCAATTCTTTTAACAAAGGTTATGTTTTCATCGCCGAATCTTGCGCGATCTTTGTCAATACCCATATTTTCAAAATTATCTGAATACCGAATTCTGTTGTTATAAATGTCATAAAAAAGCACGCGAGCAGGCGAAGAAAGCAACGGATAAAGTTCCTGTATCCACTCAAAATCATCCCCCGCCGACAAGGGAGAATCGTCGCCAAATCTTGCGTCGGAAATAATGCGCGAAAAACCATTCAACCGAAAAACTCCGCCATCCGAACCCCTTCTTGCCGCTACCCAAAGCGTGTCGTCTTTAATTTCGATTAAATCCACAGCGGCGCCGATACCGAAATCGGGAAAATTCCGCTTGGTTGAAATTATATGCTCCCGCCTTTTATTAAACACCGAAACGCCACCCTCGTGTCCGATAAGCAGATAGTTTCCGTGTGATTTTATTGTATTTATTCCTGACGCACCCCCTGCCAAATCGTCAAATACCCTCTGTCCGCGCCTTTGACGACGGTATAAAAAACCGCTTTGAGAGCCTATCCAAAGCGAACTGCCGTCAAATGCAAGCGCGGTAAGCGAAATATCGGGAAAATGCTCGTGCGAGTGGTGAAGCGCAATAAAATTTGTACTTGAATTCTGAAACTGCGCCAAACCGCCGCTTGTTGCAACCCAAAGCGTGTCGTTCTGCTTGACGACATCAAAAGCGCCGTTTGTCCGCGCAAAGTTCAATATATTAAGCGGCACGTTCGAGGCAAATGACAGAACTGCGCAAAACAACAAAATTGTGATATTTTTTATCATAAAATCCTTTTTTATCAATAATTCTTTGCGGCAAAACGTATATTACGGAACGTAAAATAACATTTGGAACGTTAGAAGGTGGGAACTTATGAACATTTACTCCAAAATTTATCGGCTTTACAAAAAAGATGTTGAAGCGCAAAAGATTTCTTTAATGACGAATATCCCTCTCAAAATGATAAAAAGTATAATTTACAAATTTGAGCACGAGGGCGAAACAGGCGACGACGAATCACAAAAAACCGTAGCGCCGTTTTTGGACATCACCTCTTCCAAATTTCACAAACACGTCATCCTCGACCTTTCGGGAATGATGGTAGAACAATTCATAGACAACATAAAAGACGCACTCGACGAAGCCGAACGTATGACAGGTTTCTTAGTGGCAATAAAACTCGAGAGCGTTTTGGAAGTCGATAAGGCGGCAATGGAATTTGTTATAAAATTCAAAGAAAATATAGCCGAATCCACAGGAAGAATAGTAGTTTTGCTATCCCCTAGCGACCCCGTCGAAGAATACGTTCAAGCGCACAAAGTCGAGGACAGGATTAAAATTTTCGGAACGCAAAGTTCTTTTGAAGATTACGTTTTCAGAAACGTTATGGGACTTGCTACAAAAGGCAACCGCCGCGGATAAATCAGGGTATCGAGCAAAAAAATGATAGAATTTACGCACGCCACAAAAAAATACGAAGACCAAACAGAGGCGCTTTCGGACTTGTCGCTTTTTATTGACAAAGGCGAATTTGTCTTTTTAACAGGGCAAAGCGGCGCAGGAAAAACAACAATGCTGAAACTGATTTACCGCGAAGAAATACCCACAAGCGGCACCGTAAATATATGCGGAATGCAAACTCAATCCACAATGCCGATGAGCAAACTGCGAAAAACCACCCCACTGCTTCGACGAAAAATCGGAATTGTATTTCAGGATATGCGGCTTTTGCAATCGTATTCGGTTTTCGATAATATCGCCTTTGCCGCTCGTGTAGTCGGCGGAAGCGAGCAAAACATAAAAAAGCGGGTTTTCAATTCGCTTGCGGTAGTCGGACTTGCTCATAAAAGTTGTAATTTCCCTCCCCAGCTTTCGGGCGGAGAGCAACAGCGTGTAGCAATAGCAAGAGCAATAGTAAACGAACCGCTGATACTGATTGCCGACGAGCCGACAGGAAACTTAGACCGCGTAATTTCAGACGAAATATTTTCGCTTCTTCAGGAAATAAACAATTGGGGAACAACAATCCTGATGACCACGCACGATTTGTCATTTGTAGAAAAAACCTCTTATCGCGAAATAGTTTTGAGTAAAGGTAAGGTTATTAAAGGCAAAATTACCAAGGGAAAGCCAAGTAAATTTAAATACTTGTAGGGGCGACCGAGGACGGTCGCCCGCAAAAAATTTGCATTGTCGGCATTTCGTATTTTGTGTGCTATTTCGTGCGACTATTTCTTCGCAATCAAATTCAAAAATTCTTCCCTTGCTTTGGAATCGCTTCTGAAAACTCCCAGCATTGCGCTTGTGGTCATTACGCTGTTTTGCTTTTCCACGCCGCGCATCATCATACACAAATGTTTCGCCTCAATAACTACGCCCACGCCGCTTGCGCCTATCGGGTCCATAATCGTTTGCGCGATTTGTTGAGTAAGACGTTCCTGCACCTGCAAACGGCGCGAATATGCGTCCACCACACGGGCAAGTTTGCTGACGCCGTAAATTTTTCCGCGCGGAATATAGCCTATATGGCATTTCCCGTAAAACGGCAAAAGATGATGCTCGCACATAGAATAAATTTCTATATCCTTTATGATTATCATTTCGTCGATATTCTCGGTAAAAATCGCCTTTTTGAGTATCTCGTCGGGGTCGATTTTATAGCCGCCCAAAATATAACCAAACGCCTCTTTAAACCGTCTCGGAGTATCAACAAGCCCCTCGCGATCGGGGTCTTCACCGAGTTTTTTTAATAAACTTCTTATTTCGTCCTGCATTGAGCGCCTCCTATCTTACAGCTTCTATAATAAAATAATTTTTCTTGCCTTTTTGAAGCAGAATATACTTTCCGTGAAGCAAATCGTTCTCCGAAAATATGTATTTTTCGTCTTCTGTTTTGTTCTTATTCACACTTATTGCGTTTATATTTCGACGGACTTCGCTTTTAGACGGGAAAAGCGTATCAGCAAATACTGCGACATCTACGATTGACTTGCCGTTTATCTCGTCAATCGACACCTTTTTCTGCGGAACTCCTTCAAAAACAGACAGGAACAAGTCCGCCGACAATGCCCGTAAATCGTTTTCCGTTGCATTTCCAAAAAGAATTTCACTTGCTCTTACCGCGCTTTCGTAATCTTCTTTTGAATGCACCAAAGTTGTCGCTTCGCGCGCCAAAGCTTTTTGCATCGCTCGCAAATGCGGCGCTTTTTCGTGTTCCGCCATAACCGCGACAACTTCTTCCTGCGATAAAAGCGTGAAAACTTTAAGGTAGCGCTCGCACATATTGTCTTCGGAATTAAGCCAGAATTGATAGAACTGATACGGCGTGGTCATTGTCGGGTCGAGCCAAAGCTTTTGTCCGTCCGCCGATTTGCCGAATTTTGTTCCGTCTGCGCGAAGCACTAACGGCTGAGTAATTCCGTGCGCAGAACTTCCGTCAATTCGTCTTATGAGTTCTGTTCCGCCTACTATGTTGCCCCATTGGTCGCTGCCGCCGAACTGCACAGAAATGCCTTTTGTTTTGTGCAAATGATAGTAATCGTAAGCCTGCAAAAGTTGATACGAAAATTCCGTGTACGAAATTCCCGAGTCCAAACGATTTTTTACCGCGTCTTTGCCCAGCATATACCCGACAGTTATGTGTTTGCCGACATCCCGCAGAAAATCCAAAAATGTTATCGGAGAAATCCAGTCGTAATTATTTATTATTTCCGCCTTAAATTTGCCTTCCGAAAAATCCAAAAACTTGGAAAGTTGCTTTCTGAACTGCGAAAGGTTATGCTCTACAGCGTCGAGAGTAAGCAAATTTCGCTCACTCGATTTCCCGGACGGGTCGCCGATAATTCCCGTTGCACCGCCAATTAAAGCAAACGGCTTGTTTCCCCTGCGCTGAAAGTGCATCATCATCATTATTGCCGCCAAGTTCCCCACCTGAAGCGAGCTCGCCGACGGGTCAAATCCGCAGTATCCCGAAACGCCGCCGACAGATAGCGCGTCCACTGCTCCCGGCGTGGAGTCCTGTATCATCCCCCGCCAAGATAATTCTTCTATAAAATTCATATAATTCTCCTATAAATATAATATCGCACAAAGAAAATACGTTATGCGCAAAATAGAAACTTGCCAAAACCACCGTTAAAGATGAGTATAGCTGAAAATCTCTCTAAGGTCGTCGAATTGTCCGTGCATAGTAAAGAATACGTCAACGATTGCAGGGTCGAACTGTTTACCTTTGCCTTCCATTATTATTTCTACCGCTTTTTCGTGTGGGAAAGCAGGTTTGTAAGGTCTTTTTGAAGTCAGCGCGTCGTAAACGTCAACAACCGCCATAATTCTGCTCTGAAGAGGTATTTCTTCTCCCTTTAAGCCTTTTGGATAACCCGCGCCGTCCCAACGCTCGTGATGAGATTCGGCGAAAAGTTTTGCGGAAGCCAAAAATTCTTCGTCGCCTGTTTTATCTATGATTTGCTCTATTATTTGCACTCCTTGCGACGCGTGGCTCTTCATTTTCTCGAATTCTTCACTTGTCAGCTTGTCGGGCTTGTTCAATATTAAATCCGAAACGCCTATTTTTCCGACATCGTGTAATCTGGAAGACGCTATTGCGGTTTTAAGGTTCCATTTATTTAATTCGTCCGCGTAAACTCCGCTGTCCTTCATTGCCAAAACCAATACGCTAACATAAGAAGTAGTTCTGTCGATATGTCCGCCTGTATCTTTGTCGCGGTGTTCTATCAATTCTGCAACAATGGATACGATATTGCCGCTTAGATTTTTTTGAGACTTCATTTTTCGTATCAATTCGTCGGTCTGTTCGGTAAAAGAAGCTTTTTGGTCTTTTTTCCCTTTCAAAATAAGAATTAACGCAACAGCAAAAGAAACTACCAGTATCAGTATAATCAACCTGTATATAAAAAGTTCATCGGGTAAGCCCATACACCTTCTCCAAGAAAATATTGTTTTTCACAATAAAAATACATTATGCGAAATGCGCAAAATAAAAAAACTATCGAATTTTTTGTCTTTCAAAAATTTTCGGGGTCTGAGTTCTGCGCCGACGGGTTTCGGCAATCGCTACAGGAACTGTTTTATGCTCATCGCATTCCACATCAAATTTTATTTCTCCCGTAGAGTTTCGCAAGATTATATGATTATAGCCATCAAAAACGTCAGGCGGGATGTACGAGCTATCGGTTATAATAAGCGGTGTTGCAAGTCGCCCGTCAAGCCTGTTATGCAACCAACGCAAAATTTGGGGATTATAATACAGTCGCGATTGAGCGCCGCCGATAATTATTGCCGCAGGTTGTGCGCTACAGTAAACTTTCATTCTTAAATTTTGCGATGATACCGTGTAAACAGTATCGGATTTGAACAAATTGACAATTCCCCAAACTGTAAAAAACGCCAAAAGCAAATAAATCGAATAAATAATCCCGCGTTTTGGAAAACAGCACAAAATCATAATAAGCAAAGTAAGCAATATAAAAATGAAAGGCGAAATTTGCGTGTAATTCTCCCCCATTCCGCTCAAAAGCACAAATCGATTTATCGCAAAAAAGAGAATGTCAAGCACCTTGTCGCAAAAAGAAACCATAAGTCGCGCCACAAATTCAAAAATCGGAACAGCCGACACAAAAACCGAAATAAGCGCAATCTGACAAATTATCGTCAAAACGGGAAGCATAATTATATTCGCAATAATCGACGCCCAAGTAATCGTTGCAAAATGAAAAATCTGTATAGGCGTTGTAGCGATAAAAAGAAATATCGGCAACATCAAAAATATTATTTCGTTCTTATATTTGCGCTCGCCTATCATTTTTGGGAAAAGCAAAACCGCAAAAGTCGCCACAAACGAATATTGAAAGCCAATCAGAAAAATGTGCATAGGATAAATCGCCAAAATAAAAAACGCCGCCACAAAAAGTGAGTTCACAGGATTGCTTTTTCTGTTAAAAATCTGCGAAATTGTCAAAAGCAGTCCCATAATTACCGCCCGTAAAGTAGGCGGACCAAATCCCACCAAAAACGGCAAAAACAGGATTGAAGCCGCAATCATACACCTTCGCACGAGTTTGGGCAAAGGTAAAAACCAAACAAGCAACGATAGCGCAGTAATTAAAATCGCGATATGCAATCCCGAAATCGCCAAGAAATGCACAAGTCCGCTTTCGCGAAAAAACGCCCGTATGTGCGGCGACAAATTCGAGCGGTCGCCCGTAAAAAGCGAAATATACAACGAATTATAACGGCTTCCTTCAAAATTTCGGCGAATATGCCTGTAAATGTCGGCAACAAACGGTATTTTTTCTTCTTTTTCTATGGAAATTATCTCTATTTCACCGATAGTATTTTTAATTTTTGCCTGAAAAATGTTGTCGAATTCCCAAGGCGCGGCTGTGTTTTGGGTATCGAAGCAACGGAAAATTCCCGTAATTTCTGCTCGTTCGGCTGGGGTTAGAATTTCGGTTGTTAATTCGGCAGGGAAAATTAGGTTTATGCGATAACCTTTGGTAAATTGTAGGGGCGTATTGCATACGCCCTGACGTTCGGACGGGATTGGTGAATTATTAAGGGGAATATCAGGGCGTATGCAATACGCCCCTACATTTACAGGAACAATAGTCGCCAACTGTGTCATTTCTTTCTCGCTCTGAAAAGTCGGCGGAGAATAAAAATCTACCGAAATCTTAATTTTATCACCATCCGAAAAGAATTTTTCGCCCTGTTCCATACTCGCTTGCCACGAATTTTGAAAAATAACGCCGACGCATACGGCAATAACAGCCGACAGAATTTTTGAATAACGGTTAGTGAAAATAAGTGCAATTACAATTATTAAAACCGTCGCTAAATTTAGCGAGAAATTAAAAATCTGCAAATTTGAGCCGAGAATTATTCCGAAAAATAAGCCGAACGCAAGAAAAACAGCAGGGGTAGAATGCAGAAAACCATCAATCCGTTTCACCGAACAACTCTTTGTATTTTGCGCGGCTTACAGGCAATTCCTTGCCGTCGGACAAAATCGCCGTGTATTTTCCGCCGCCCAAAACAACCGTCTGAACAACGCTGTTTTTATCGACCAAATACGAATTGTGAATACGCACAAAATTGTCGGTTAAAAGGTTGTTGAATTTTTCGAGCGTGCGACCGTCAAGATACACTTTGCCGTCTAAACAATGGATTTCCCGATAATCGCCCGCGCCCGAAACATACAAAATGTCGGAGGCGGATATTGCAAAACGCCTTGAACCGTCTTTTATGAGAATTTCCGCGCCCGTCTTTTCTTTAAGGCGGCTTCTGCGACCCATAAATTTTTGCAATGCCTTGGCAAAACGCTCTACTTCGTAGGGCTTCAGTACAAAATCTACTATTTCTAAGTCAAAGCCCTCCAGCGCCCTCTCTCCGTTTGCTGAAACAACGATAGTCTCAAACTTCTTTTTCTCTATTTTTTTCAGGATATTAAAGCCGTCTTGTCCATTAAGATTCAGGTCTAAAATGAGTAAATCGGGCGTTTGCGTTTCAAAAACAGAAAGCGCTTCTTCAATCTCGCAAAAAGTCGAAATTTCGTTTCCGGGCAAAGTTTCTTCAACGTGCCTAACAAGCCGTCTGAGCGCCACTTTTTCGTCTTCCACAATAAATATTTTCATTGTTCGCCGCTCCATAAAAAAACGCATTTTTATTTGATAAAATACTATTTATTTTGGAGCGGAATGGTGATTTGGTGGTTTTTTGTAGTTTTTTTATCTTATCTCATTTCTGTTCGGCAAAAATATTGGATAATATATTAGTCAAGCACTGCTTTAAACACTGTTTAGTTTTAGGGTAAAACGAAAATGTCAAACGAAAAATAGTATTTATTCGTAATGCTTCCACATACTTATGATTTTAACAATTTTTTCGCTTTCAATTACTTCATAAACAATGCGGTGTTGAATATTTATTCTTCTTGAATATGCGCCTTTGTAATTTCCGACAAGTTTTTCATATTTCGGCGGTATTTGAAACGGGTTCTCGCGTATTATATCTAAAAGTTCTTTTGCTTTTAGGTAAAAAGGTGATTTTTTTATGGTTTCGGCATCTTTTGCAGCATCTTTTGTAAAAAATAGTTGATAAGTCAAAAATTTATCTCGCTTTCAGGAATACATTCCGAAATCGGTGTTTTGAGCCCGTTAATTATTTTTTTTCTCATTTTAGAGTGTTGCGACAAGTATGCGGTTTCTTCAAAATTACTCCAATATTCCGCTGAAATCATAACCATTGCCTTTTCTTTACCGATAACAAATATCGGCTCGTAATTGTTTTGGATATTTTCAAAAACTTTGTTAAAGTTTCTTTTTGCCGCTGTCATTGTCATAGTTTGCATACTATACTCCTTTTTTGTAATAAAATACGCTTCGCCAACGCAAAAAGTCAAGTTTAAAAAAAAGGTTTTTAGTTTAAGACAAAGGCTTTTTTTCATCATTCGGGATTTCAAAAACAACTTGCCAACCGTCGGGGCTCGGTGTCGAGTTAAATGAAAAATCATTTTCGTAAAGTTCATTCAGTCGTTTTACAATATATTTGTTGCCCGTCCCCGACAAATCCGTTTTGTTTTGCGAAACTTTATTGTCGCCGTCATTTTTTAAGATAATGCGGATTTTTTTCGGTGTATTTTCAACGCTTAAATTAAAAATCCCTTTGTCTTTTTTGACAAATCCGTGCGTAATCCCGTTTTCTAAGGCGGTATGTAAAATAAGCGGCGGAACGGTAATGTTGTCGATATTTCCGTGGACTTTAAGTGAAATTTCTTTTTCTTTGCGTAAGTTCATAACCTGTATGTGAGCGCGGCAAAGTAAAATTTCCTCCGAAAGCGAAACGGTTTTTCTTTCGGCAAAAGCCATTAAAAGCCGAAGTTCTTTCGACAGTTCGCTTACAAGTTTTGTGGCGTTTTTGGGGTCTTCTTCTATCCACGCAATTATGGAATTAAGCGAATTTAAGAGAAAGTGCGGACTTATATGCCCTTTTAAAAGTTCTAATTCCAAGCGCGCGCTTCTTACTTCCAATGCCGATTTTTCGCGCATTTCCGCCCAGAAAAACCTGCCCATTACGACCGTCATAAAAACCGACAATACCGCAAAAGATGTCGCCCAAGTGCTTATTTGGCGAAACGCAAATGAGAAAAAAACGCCTATTGCAAAAACCACAAGTCCGACAAGCAACATTTTAGCGCCTTTTTTGCGTTGAATTGCCGCCCGAAACGCAATCACTATAGAAACAATAACCGAAATAATTGCAAAAATCTGATTTGCAAAATCCCAAACCCAAATTGTGGAAATCGGCACGATGTCGTAAAAAGCAAGACGAGGAAAGACAACCAAAACAACGCAAACCGAAAAAATTACAATCGATTTTATTTTCCAATACTCGTCTTCAAAAACCAAATAAAGGTAAATCGGAAGAAGCGACAAAATTCCGAACCAAAAGATGTCGCCCCAAAGCACAAGCGAATAATAATGGCTCAGATTAAAAGGAAAAACGCTCGAAAAAACCGGAATTAAAATGTAGCCTGTGCAACAAAGCGAAAGCACCGCAAAGCAGATATGCGCCTTTATGTTAAGCGATTTTGCGATAAAAACAAAGTTGAAAAGCGCTGTTATAAGCAAAATTCCGACAATCAAAAATGAAACGGAAAGCGTTTGCAGAGAACTTGTAAAAATATTCGACATAAAGCCGATTTGCGGACTTTCGGAAACAAATCCCGAAATTGTGCTGAAATTGGAAATCCTAAGCGCCAAAATATGCTCGCCTATTTGGGAATAATCGTGCGGAATGGTGAAAATTCCCGCAGAGCGCCCTATTATTTCGTCGTAAATGTTGTCTGCAACACGTCCGCTTTCACCGATTTTAACGCCGTTCCAAAAAACTTCGTAAGCAGAAATCACCATAGGAACGAATATCGCCAAATTTTCGGTTGACGGAATATACTCCGAAACAAAAATTCGCGCGCGATACCAGCGAATGCCGTCGGCGCCTTGTTCGTCCAACTTCCAAAGCCCTACAATCGAGGCTGTGTCCCAATGCCTGTCGTCGTATTTGGGATTGGAGAAATGCGCGCTGTCCGAAAAATTTACGCGCCACTGAACAATGTCGGTCAAATCGCTTTCGGACGGAGAAAAACGAAGCGCCGCAAATGTCTGTGCGGCGCAGAAAATAATCAAAGCGAAAACTAAAAAATATTGTTTAAGCATTTTTATGTTTTATTATGGACAAAATCCATTCTTTTGCAAAAACTGAAAATATTCCCGCAAAAAAGCCGCCCGCAAGACCTATAATATAAAGCAGTCGTCTGTTCGGCTCGCTTGGACCTAAAGGAAAATCCGCTTCTCTTATTATTTCAAACGCAGGCGATTCTCTTCTTTCGTCAATTCTCGCGATTTCAAGCTGTCTAACAAGTTCTGCGTAAAGCCCCGCGTGAAGCGCTACTTCGCGCCCAAGACGCTCGCCCTCAAGCATTACGGTCGGACTTTGCACGCTCAGATTTCTTTCGCGAAAATGAACAAGTCGCGCCTCTGCTCTGTGCAGGTTGTCGCGCACTTCCGCTACACGCTCTTCAATAAACTCCCGACTTTCTTTGCCGCGGTTAAGGCGGTCTTCCTGAATAACTTCCATCAAATATTCCAACAAAAACTGATGAACGGCGTAGGACAACGACGGATTTTCAAAGCGAGTTCTTATCTCCAATATTCCTGTTCTTTGGTCTCTGTCAATCGTGATAAAACGATTACTTCGCAATGTGTTTACTTGCGCCATATTCCACCTGATTTGCCAGTCGGGAACAGTTGTATCGGGCTCGGTAAGTTTCCAAAATCTCGTTTCCGTCCAAAACTGCGCAAGAGTCATTGTATCATAAATAAAAGGCGCGCGAGCTATTTGCTCCTCTCTTGTCTGCAATCTGCGGATAACCCATTTTTGGTCTATTATGCTTTGATTAAACGCCGTATTCTCCACAAGAAGGTCAACAAAATTCATAAGGTTTATGCCGCCGCCACCCGCAACAGGCATACTTATTCCAGCCAAAGCCGCAAGCCCCGCCATTTGGTTATTGCCGCCGCCGCCACCGCCCGATACGGCGACAGTTTTTGCGACATATTGGTCGGGAAGCAAATTCGCGTAAACCGCAACACCCACAGCAACAACTATTGTCGCCGCAACAATTATAATCCAGTTTCTAAACAAAACCAACACTAATTCTCTGATGTCGATTTCGTCGTCTTTCTCAGACCATTCGTTTGATACATTTTCGTCAGACATTTTTCTTCGCCTTTCAGTTTTTACATTTATTTTTGCGTAAAAATACTATTTGGGCATATCGGAGTTGTAAAAATATTATTTTACAGTTAAAAAAGAGGAATTTTTATTATGTACCGTCGCGTTTTATCCTATATGAAGCCCTATTGGTGGCTTGTTGTTCTTTCCGTTTTGTCGGCGTTTGTGGCTGTGCTTCTTCAGGGAGCATCGGCTTGGTTTTTGGGGTCTTTGCCGCAAGTTCTTTTTGCGCCCGACGAAATAACCGCCCCGCTTGAAACTCCCATCCTTTCGCTTGCAACCATTAACGAATGGCTGAAATACCAAGGTAATAAAATTTTCTTGATTGACGGGTTTTCGCACCCGCTTTTCATTATAACTTTGCTTTTGGCGGTGGCGTTCACCATAAAAAACATATTTTTGTATATAAATCACGTCAGTATCGGTATGCTTAATTTTTCGACCGCCCGCGATATGCGCAACAATTTGTATCGCCATATTCTTAAACTGCCTACAAAATTTTACGACCAAAACAAAAGCGGCAATCTCGTAGCGTTAATGGTAAACGACCTCAGCGTAATAAACCAAACCGTTGCGGGCTCGCTCGGCTCGCTTCTTATGGAGCCGCTGAAACTAATCGGATTTGTAGCAATGATGCTCATAATAAACGCCGAACTTACCCTTGTAATTTTTGTGATTTATCCGATTTTAATTTTTATTATGGCAAAAATCGGAAAATACGTAAAACAACGCTCGCGAAAAAGCCTTACGAGTTTCGATGAAATGGTTTCTCGCATAACCGAAGTAATCGGCGGCGTTCGAGCGGTGAAAATGTTCAATATGACAATGCTGGAAAACAGCAAATTCTCCGCGATAAGCAACCGTTTGCGCAAAAATCAGTTTAAGCAAAAAGTTATCAGCGATACGCTTTCTCCTTTCACCGAAACGCTCGCTTTTTATCTGATAGTCGGTCTTTTGCTTATAGGCGGCACTCAAATCATAACAGGCGACGGCAGTTTTACCGCAGAAGACTTCACGCGCTTTTTGGTGTTTTTGTTTTCTTCGTATCAGCCTCTCAAAACTCTGGGAAATGTAAATGCGGGAATACAGGCGGCGGCGGCGGCGGCAACCCGTGTTTTTGCGGTTTTTGACACTCCCGCAGAAGCCATAAGCGATTTGGATAAGAGCAAAACACCGAATTTCTCAGACAATATAACATTCAAAGATGTGTCGTTTTTCTACGAAACCGCGCCCAATTCCATAGTTTTGGACAATATGAATTTCTCTATAAAAAAAGGCGAAACTATTGCTCTCGTCGGCGGAAGCGGCGCGGGAAAATCGACAATGTTAGACATTCTCCCCCGATTTTACGATATAACCGGCGGCGAAATTCTTCTTGACGGCAAAAACATCTCGCAATTCGACTTGACTGCCTACCGCGAACTTTTCGGCATAGTCTCGCAAGATACCATTTTATTTAACACAAGCATTCGCGAAAACATCGCCTACGGCAGAATTGGCTGTAGCGACGAAGAAATTTACGCCGCCGCCAAAGCCGCAAACGCATTTGACTTTGTATCTAAAATGGTAAACGGCTTCGATACGATTATCGGCGAGCGCGGAGTTGCACTTTCGGGCGGTCAGCGCCAAAGAATAGCCATTGCCCGCGCAATTCTGCGAAACAGCCAAATCCTCATTTTAGACGAAGCGACATCCGCGCTCGACACCGAAAGCGAGCAGTTGGTACAAGTTGCACTATCGCGACTTATGCAAGGAAAAACCACCTTCGTTGCCGCGCACCGACTTTCGACAATCCGCTCGGCAGACAAAATCTTGGTTTTGGAAAAAGGCAAAATAATAGAGAGCGGAACTCACGACGAACTGTTGGCAAAAGGCGGACGATATGAGCATTTGTATTCCATTCAGTTTGGGAAGAGCGGTTCGACTTCGCTCACCGACCGGTGATGTTTAAATGATTTTCCGTAGGGGCGTATTGCATACGCCCTGCAATGCCGGACGAACGTACAACAATGAACAATGTCGGCGATTTGGGCGTATGCAATACGCCCCTACGAATTACCGGCACCCTGCCGCAAATCTTCTTATCGCGTCTAAATGTCTTCTGACCCACGTAATTCTTTGTGTTTCACTGTCAATATTTTGCGAAAGTACAACTGTTTCTCTTGCCAGTTCGCAGGCTTCCGCTCTTGTAAGGGCGGGTTTCAAACCCGCCCCTACGTGGGGCTGCGGGGGTAATTCGGAGGTGAAAATCAAGGCTCGCCTTGCGGAGAGTAGGTCGGAGTAATTTATTGGTGTTCGCTTTATTGAGATTTCGTTTAGTTGCGTTGCGAAGCGTTTGATTTCGGCTGTGTTTTCTTTATCGACGGCTATTGTTTGGGCGGCGCGAAGCATCATAGTGTTGTTGGGAAATTTTGCGAAGAAGCGTTCGTATGTTTTTTGCGCTTCATCCCAAAGGCGTTGTTCTTGCAATACCCAGATGTAGGAAAGTGATAGGTATAACGAGGTTTTGTTATCGGGTAAAATCGCAGTCCGCATTCTTTCAAGCACAGCATTCAACCGGTCTCTTCTCGGCGAGCGGCTAAAAAGAGTAATTCTATAATATTCGTCGAGAGCAAGCGCAAAATTCGCCTCATTGTCAAATTCACTGCCCAAAAGCTGCGCCCACAATCTTTGCGACTCATTAGTTCGCGAGATACCGCGCACAAACGAATTTCGTTTGAGGTGAATGCTTCCTGCCATTCCCTCCAAAATCGCTCTTCTGTAAAGCTGAAGTGTTCCGTTTGTATCGAAGCGGTTTATTCTGAGCGCGGCGTCTATATTCGCTAAAACTTCCCTGCCCAAAAATGTTTCGTACGCCTCATAATCCACTAAGCGAGAAAATGCAATCTGCGTTGCGAAGAACGCACTGTCCGCTCTGTTCTGCGAGACGGGTATTTTTTCGTAATTTTGTGAAAGAATAATTGAATTAACGTTCAAGTCCTGTGCAAAAACCAAAGATATTGCAATAAAAATCAAAGTGTAAATTTTTTTCATGGCGCTCCTTCGGGAACAGATACAAGATAACCTTATAACTCCCTTGTTTGATTACTCATCCGTTTTCCACTCGACAATATTTCGTAATTCTCTGCTGAAAACAACTCCCACTTTTACTATTTTTCTTCCGTCTTTTGCGTAAAAGAGGGCATAATCTTTCTTTTTTATCTGCCTCAGCGCATTTTCTACGGGTTTATCAACCTTGAATTCAAATATGTAAATGCGATCTTTCGTGAAAATTACGCTGTCCATACTTCCGTTGGCAGTGTGCGCTTCGTTTACACAAACAAGACCAAGCATATTTATTATGTTGGAGACGGCAAATTCTACGTAAGACTCTGTAATTTTACTGCTTAACGAATAATCAACCGTGTGAAGATACCATTTCAGTAAATTCATAAATTCGTCCACATTGCCGTCAAGAATAGCGTCCACAAACTCAATGGAAATAGATTTTGCCAAAATACTTTGCGCTTGGGAATAATTGTTTGCCAAAAACTCGGCAAATGTTTTACGGACTTCAATGTTGGGATAATTTAATCTGTAAAAACCGGTTCTTTCGTCGTAATCCGAGATCGTCAAATATCCCGCTTGGTATAAAAGCGGAAAAATAGAGATAGTATTGTCTTTGTAGTCGGCAAACATATTAGCTTCCATTCGGGCATTTTCTATTTCTAATACGTTTATCCCTTTCATTTCGAGATATTTCAACACAAACGACGGCGTTCCGCTTAAACTCCAATACGGCGTAAACTTTGCGTCGCTATCAAAATGATTGAGTATTCCGTAAGGGTTATACACGGACAATTTCTTTTCCGTAAAAAAATACCCGTTGTAAAAATCTCTCAACTCTCTTAAATAATTCTCTTTGCCGCCGTATTTTTTTGAGTACTCATTTATTTCCGGTACAAAATTTTCTTCCAGTTCCCGCTGCGTTATTCCGCAAATATCACAATATTCGGTATCCATAGAAATGTCTTTTGGCTGGTTCATTCCGGAAAACAAGGTTATCTGAGCAAATTTTGTTATTCCCGTAATAAAAGTGAAACGCAAATATTGGTCAGAGCCTTTAAGAATACCGTAAAAGCCCTTTAATGTTTCTCGCAATTTTACATTTAGCTCAGTTTGATTTACAGTATTTAACAGCGGATTGTCATATTCGTCAATAATGACAACCACGCTGTTTATTTTTTGGGAAAGTTCTACTATCAGTTCCCTGAAAACTATAGAAATATCTGCGTTATCGCTTATATCAGTCTCATACTCTTTCGCACAAATCGACAACTGGCTTCTTATGTTTGCCTGAAGCGCCTCATTGCCGTTTTCCTTAGTAAAATCCCCTAAGGATAAATCAAGGTGAATAATCGGGTGTTCTTTCCACGCCCAATCGGTTTTGGATATTGCCAAGCCGTTAAAAAGCTCTTTTTCGCCGCTGAAAACGGATTTTATAGTCGAACATAAAAGCGATTTCCCGAACCTGCGAGGGCGCGACAAAAATACGGTTTTGTATCTTGACGCTATATTATAAATATGCTGCGTTTTATCGACATACATATCGTATTCTTTACGAAGTATGCTGAACGTCTGAATTCCGCCAATCGGTAATTTTCTTTTTTTCATGGTTTCCCTATATTTTTGTCTTTGTTTACATTATCCATATAAAATACTATTTGCCTAAACAAAAAAAGGCGAGAAATCCCGCCTTTTTTATTTGTATGGCAAATCTGCCGTTTTTATCGCTTGATTGCTTCGCCTGTCGCAAAATCGCCTTTGGTGCCATCTTCTGCTATTGCGCGAACAGCGTAAATGATTGTTGCTCCAACAGAAATATCAACAAAACCGGTATCGATTACAGTGCGCCCGCTCAAACTGCCATCTGCTATAAGCCAAGAGTGGGTCGGCTGAAGACGGCTTGTTTCAAAGAAGACTTCATAACCGACTGCGCCGCCGTTAATACCTTCATCCCAAGTTATTCTGACATCATCATTTGCGATGATTTCTACCTGAACATTTCTCGGAGGTGCAAGCAACGTTCTTGCCGAAGCCATATTTGAAAACTCGCTCACTAATGTATCATTCATCACTGCTTTGACCCAATAAAAATACGTAGTGTTCGGAGATAATCCGATGTCTTGATAATCTCTCCGTGCGGCGCCGCTTATCGTAGCTATTCGATTTTGCGCCGTTGTAAGCGTATTAGGATTGTTGGTTGTGCTTCTGTAAACATAAAACTGAGTAGCCTCCACAGGTTCCCAAAGCAAATCTATCCGAGAAACCTCATCACGATTTATATGAAGAGGGCTTACCGCCGTTGCCGTCAATCCTGTGATTACGGCAGGAAAAGCAAATCTGAGAGCCGTCCATTCACTTGAAACGCCTGTGTCCGCTCCGTTAAAAGCGCGCACTCGATAACTGAAAGCCGTACCGCGCGGCGCTCTCGCGTCAAAGAAAACCGTATCGGGATATGAAACAACGGCGAAATTTCTTGTCTCCAATCCTGCCGCGCATCTTCTGTCGATTTCATAGCCGCGAACGTTTGGCAAGGCATCCCACCATACTCTAAGTCCCGCTACATTTTCTCCCGTTTGAGGGTTTGTGCCGAAAGCCGGCTCTACTTTCGGAGTGTGCGCCCTGAAAGGCGCTTCGGTGGGCCACTCGTAAGTTCCGAATTTGCAAGAAGCAAGCGTAATTAACGCCAAAACCGCAAAAATCGCTACCAAATATTTTTCAAATGTTTTCATAAATCAGTTTCCTCCTTCTGTTCTTCTGATTGAGCGAATTTCCACACGACGGTTCAACCCTCTGCCCTGAGGAGTTGTATTGCTTGCAATCGGTCTGTCGGGACCAAAGCCTGTCGCTACCAAACGGTTGCTGTCAATTCCCATTTCTACAAGATAATCTACTACCGCCTGCGCTCTTGCCTGCGATAAGGTCATATTTGCGTCTCTGCGACCTGTGTTATCCGTGTGTCCCATAATCTCGACTACCATTTCGGGATTATCTACCATTGTGTAGTGAATACCCGCAAGAGTTCTTCGCGAATCTTCCGTCAATTCCGCTGTACCAACGTCGAAGTTTATACCGTCCTGAACAGTTGCTTCGGCTTTGATTACTACAGGTCTTACATAACTGAACGTCGCTTTTACGTCCACGTCGCGGTCGATATTACGTATGGTATATCTGTTGCGCGCGCCGATTGACGTTTCGTTAATAATAAGATTGCTGAGAACATAGCCCGTTTGCGGAGTAATATTGATTTCTTTATCTTCTCCTGCAAGAACTGTGAAGTTTTGTCTCAGTATTGTATCTCCGCTTTCGGGGTCAAGCACCAAAATATTTATGTTAAATGTTTCGGGCGGAGCTGTGAACATCGCCAAAATCTGCATATCGTTTCTTATACGATTAAATGTATGCGTCCCGATTTCACCCGTCATAATTGTGTCGTTTACAATAAGAGAATCCAAAGTCCAACGATAATTCGCCATTGCCGCAAAACCAAACGTATGGTTGCTTCTTATACGTTGTTCGCCTCTGGGACTTATTAAACCACCGCGCTCGTCGTTTACTTTTAAGCTAATCGTAAATGTATCGGCGGGCGCTACTATTGCGTGCTGTCTTCTGCCGCCTTCATAGCGCGCAAAAGCAGGAACGTATTCATAACCAATTCCGAAAGACCTGAACCTTTCGCCATATCCAAAACCGAAACGCGCGTCGCCGAACAAATATCCGTTTCTGCCTAATCTGCGACCTATAACCGCTCCCATTGTAAGATTAACCATTTCTTTATTGCCGAAAAAACTTGCCCCTGTGTATGCGTCAAACATAAAAACTCCGGGGCGAAACATTAAATTAGCCAAAATAGGCACTGTAAATGCCGCCGCTGTGTCCAACTTAGCGTATTTCTCGCCTCTATAACCAACTACACTGTCTGCAAATTCGGTATTCATATAAGAAAATTCCCCTCTGATACCGAAATGCCGCCATAAAGGAAACAAAAGTCCGAAACCGACGTTAAAACGGTCAAGATTGTCCTTATAAGGACGACTTGTGTGCCACACGCCGTTGCCTATCCAACCGTACATTCTCGGAATACGCGACCCTGCTATGGAATCTCGTATGTCTCCCGCTATTCTTCCGTCAACCAATACGGTAAGGTGTGCAAAGTCAAGAACTGTGTCTTCGGGAGTGGGAGGCGGTGCAAATACAGAGTCGCGAAAAGCCATAATCGCTCTGTCCGCCGCGTTGTTAATGTCTAAAACACGTCTTATTACTCCGTCGTCTTCGTCTTCATCCTCAACAACCCTTTCGATAGGGTCAAGATGCATACCAAATCTTACTCTTTGCTCGATTTGTCTTCTTTCACGCCTGCTTGTTGTGTCTGCCGACGCTTCTTCGCCTCTGACAGGAACTTGTATTCCGTATCTTACACCTCTGCCGGCGCGAGCAGTTGTTTGCCTTGTTTCTTCGGGTGCGGAAGCGGCTTCTTCGACGACGTCCTGAGTTTGTGCTTCGGGTTGAGCTTCTGCTTCATTATCAGCAGTCTCTTCTTCTTGGCTAACAGTAGCAACAGCCACTATATGCCCTTCTTCTTGTGATGCGTCTGCGTAGCTCGAAAATAAAAAGCCTGTGCTGAATAATGCCGCTACAAATAAATACAAAATTACTCTTTTGCTGTAAATCACTGTTGAGCCTCCCTTATGGTAAACGGCGCCAATCCACTGCTTACATTACCTGAAAAGTTAGACATTCCGGTAGGCGACGCACTCAAACGCGCCTGTGCGCGATATTCGCCTCTCCATCTCGGAGCGTCTTTTCTCCACGCAGGAATAAAACGAGGATCGCAATCATCTCTTACTACTCCCGGAGGGCAGAGATTATGCTGATCCATATTCGCCTGCGCCCAACGTATTTCTATATTTTGTCTCCTCCAGTCGAGATCCCTCCATACCGAAGGAATAGATTGGGCAGGAATATTTGGATTTAGAGGTTCTATTGTTATATCCAAATCTTCTAGATTAAGTGTTTGTCCTTCTGTTATATTTGGAACTGTAAGGCTGATTACCACAGATGCAGGACGAATTGTCGCAGGGAAATCTTCAACTTCCTTAAAATTAAGCCTATCCGCCAAGTGTGATCCCTCTGTTGCGCGCACTGTTATTGTCGCTGTTCGGACGCCCGCGTCAGGCGAGTCAAATTCTATGCTCTCAAGCACAAAATCCGTTCCCTCTTCCATACTGCGTTGCCATATCGGATTCTCATCCGGTCCAGCGGGATTTTCCGAAAAAATCCGTATGTGCTCACCGCTAATGACACTCATACCGTTTACATCCATTCCGTCCCTTGTGCCGTCGAATTCCTTTCCAATACCAATCATCACCTCAAACCACGCATTACGGTTTGCCTGTGCGCTTATCGCAAAAAGCGATAAAAACAATACCGCGCCTAAAATAATTTTTTGCTTCCCAAACATTTTACTATACTACCTCTTTCTTTGGTTTCGTTTTTTATTTTTTACGTGTGGACAGGCATTATACCTGCCCACACAATCACCTGACTATCTCTCGTTCTGGCTTATGTTTACCGTTCTGCGAATGTCTTTCATTTCCAACAAACTGCCGTCTTCAAGAACAAGTCTTATATTGATTATTGCAACGTATGCCTTAGGCGCTACCACACGACCTGACTGATTATGGACATCCCAAACCGCAACGCCTGCCATAATGCCTCTTTCAAGTTCCATAAATTGCATCTCAAATTCGTCGCTTACCGCATTACCCACTTGGTCAAAAATTCTCACGCTACCGCTGTGTTTAGTGGTATCACTGTCGATAGCCACCGACGGCTCAACTACAAATGCCACGCCTCTCGGCTCTCCGTTGTGAATTATTTCCGGGAACCGCGAAGCATTTATATTATAATGCCTTGCCATACCTTCCGTAATTGCTCTGGGTT
>WRAZ01000008.1 GCA_009779925.1 Chitinivibrionia bacterium | reverse complement strand
TGTCGCTTTTGTAGCGAATAAATTGAGCGTAGTTTGCAATTTCTAATAATTGCAGACCGTTCATTTCATTCACAAGATTGAATATTCTCTCTTTCGGCTCTAAAAGCGTTTGCATAATAATACCCCTGTTTAAGTTCAACAACAAAAATACGTTTTGTTTTCGGTGGTTTACGGGATTATTTTGATTTTGGGTGAAAATTGTGGGGAACTGCCGCAATCTGGGCAGTTTTGAGTTTATCTAAGAAAGAGAATTATCTCCGCCGCAAACCATATCGTAGCAAATTGTGTCAATATCGTTTCTGAATTGCTCCCAAGTCGGTTTGTTTATCCACCGAATTTTCTCAAATTCTGCCTGAGGCATTTTTTTGAGAATATCGGAAATTAAAGTTATGTCTATTCCATCTTCTTTTTGGCACGCTTCCTCTATTATTTCGTTCCAATTAAACTTTTCGTGCAAAGCCAATTCTCTCAAATCTGCAACATCTTTATTTGCATACCTAAAAAGCGCGGTTATCTTGTTGGATAGAATATTTCGTTTGGAATCAATACGATGAAATAAATTGGTAGATTGTATTTCTCCGAAATGCGCGTTTATGTCGTTTATGAAGTCCAATTTTAATAATACGTCCGATTTATCCCAAGAAACGTAAAATGAATAAATATATTCTCTTTTTTGCATTTGCACGTTTTTGTTGATTGTTATTCCCGCTTCGTTTAATTTTGCGATAATCTCTTCAACTTGCGCAATAAACGAATTGTCGTTGTTTACAAAGAAATCCAAATCGTCGGAATATCTATGATTGTAATACGCCCTGCTTAGCGCTGTTCCACCTGTCAGATAAAAATGTGCGTTGCAACGACTTACTATATTCATCACCCCATCCTGTATGGGGTAGAGGTTCTTTTCGTAATATTGAGAACATTCCATCTATTTCGCTCCTTTTTTGTTTCGGAAATAACCTTTTTGATAATTCGGGATTGTAAAGTTTCATCATAACATTTTTATCCCATAGCGTTGTTATATAGTGCCAAGGAAGCCGCTCCAAACACCTTATCAAAAGTTTTTCTCTGTCAAAAACGCCGTCAGCTGTCTCCGCTCGTCCCTCAATAACGTCTAACATAGATTGCTGAGACACGTTGTAGTCCCAGCAAAGCGCTTTCATTATGTTAAGTTTTTTGTTCGACGTTAACATTTTTATTTCCTTTTTTGTTGCCTTCAATTTTAGAAAATACGTTTTGTTTTTGGTGGGTTACGGGATTATTTTGATTTTGGGTGAAAATTGTGTGGAAATTGTAAAAAAGCGCAAAGGGTTTACTTTGCGCCGATGGTTTTTTTGTGGGGTAAATCAGTATTGCAAACGCAATAAATCAGATGGAGAGATTGCCTTGCGGTATTCCCAGTGGTTTGTGAAAATCTAACGGACAGTTTTTTAGCAAATCGTTTAATTTATCAACAAACATTTTTTGTCTTTCTTTGTCGTTTTGCATAACGTCAATCAATATATACAAAACAATGCCTAATCTGTATTCAGGAAATTTTAATTTCTTCAACTTATTTGTTTTCATGGGGTTTATTCCAAAGGTTCGGTTCCACAATTGATTGTGATGACTGCACTTATTGCGAAGCATATATAAACTATGCACCCACGAAATAAGATAGTTTGGCGGCACCGAAAAATGTTGAGATATTTTTTTAACAGCATTGGTATCTATGAGCGAATTAAGCAATTTTGACCAAACTCCAAAAGGCAATACTTCTGTTAATATCCAGCAAGGAATTTCATCGTTTTGATATTTTGTCCAGTAGCTTTGTAAAAAAACTTCTTTTTTTCTGTTTCCGTTAGAATATTCGGTTTTTTCTTTTTTGCAGTAATTCAATATGTGCGCCGAAATATCTTGATTGTTTATCAGATTAAAATCCAAATACCAAAACGGATTTTGTGAAGCAGTACTCATCTCGTAATTCAATATCGACCTTAAAGCAATTTCAAACCAAGATAGAGCTCCAAACAACAAATCTCTTAATTGAACGTCCCATTTATGCAATTCGCAAATTTGTTCAAATGTAGTTCCGTTCTTAAATTTATCTTGCCTATTGCCGTCACTGTCAAACAATTCAAACGATAAGCCATATCCGCAGAAGCGATAATAGTTTACTTCCAGAAGTATTTTACGAGCGAATTCTCGATTTTTAACAACAACGCCTCTTGAAATCAAAATATCTATTTGTTCATCTAATGTTTTAGGAGGTTTCGCATACTGTTTTGTCATAATTTTTCCTCAAAAAAAAAGACCTGCCGTGGTCCGCATAATTAAAGATTTCTCTTAAATCATAGGCGTGGCAGGTTCAGTCATATATAATATACTATATTTTCAAGTAAAAAATCAATACTTTCATTAAAACTCGGCGAAATTTATTGTTTTTGCAGAAGATAAATACATTATTACCACGCAAATCTACAGAAAAATCTTGTATTTTAGGCAATATTCCATTTTATAACCGATTATATCAAAAAAAGGGGAGGCGACCGTCGCCCATAACGTATTTTCCCTACAAAAAATACACCAAAAGGAGAAAAATATGATTTCGGTTGAGAATTTAACGCATACATTTGGCGCTAAAACGCTGTTTAAGGACGTTAATCTGCAATTTACACCGGGCAACTGCTACGGGCTTATCGGCGCGAACGGGTCGGGAAAATCGACATTCCTTAAAATTTTGTCGGGCGAATTGGAAGTCGCAAAAGGAAACATCGCCGTTGAAAACAAAAAACGTCTTTCGTTTTTGCGCCAAGACCATTATGCGTTCGACGAATTTACGGTTATGCAAACCGTTCTTATGGGACACAAAAAACTTTACGAATTGTTTAAAGAAAAAGACGCGCTCGAAGCAAAAACCGATATGAGCGACGAAGACGGAATGCGCCTTTCGGAAATTTACGGCGAATTCGGCGAAATCGGCGGATACGAAGCCGAAAGCGACGCGGGCACAATGCTCGAAGGTCTCGGAATTTCGACCGACAAGCACGAAGTCCTTATGAAAAGCTTGGACGGCGGCGAAAAAGTCCGCGTTTTGCTTGCGCAGGCGATTTTCGGCAATCCCGACATTCTGCTCTTGGACGAGCCGACCAACCACCTCGACATCGAGTCGATAAAATGGCTCGAGAATTTTTTGGCGGACTTTGAAAACACCGTTATTGTGGTTTCGCACGACAGATATTTCCTGAACCAAGTTTGTACGCACATTGCCGATATTGACTACGGACAAATAAAAGTTTACGTCGGAAACTACGATTTCTGGTACGAGGCGAGCCAACTTTCGGCGGCGCAACGTCAAGCGGAAGGCAAACAACGCGACCAGAAAATAGCGCAGTTGCAGGACTTTATCCGCAGATTTTCGAGCAACGTGGCAAAGTCAAAACAGGCGACGAGCCGTAAGAAAATGATTGAAAAATTGACGGTTGACGAACTTCCCGCTTCTTCTCGGAAATTTCCGTACGTCGAATTTAAACCCGAAAGAGAATGTGGGAAAAATATCCTGAACGTAAAAGATTTGTGCGTAAAAGTCGATGACGAAATAACGCTTGAGAATTTTAATCTGAACGTGAACGCGGGCGACAAAATCGCGTTTATCGGCTACAACAACAACATAAAAACGGCGCTTTTCGACGTGATTTCGGGCAACGCAAAGCCGATTTCGGGAACATTTGAATGGGGCGTTACCATAAAACAATCGTATATGCCGCGCGACAACGCCGAATTTTTTAAGAGCGCCGACAATTTAATCGTTTGGCTTTCCTCGTTTTTGAATACGCAGGACGACACTTTTGTCCGCAGTTGTTTGGGCAGAATGCTTTTTTCGGGCGAAGAAGCGCAAAAGCCGTCGAACGTTCTTTCTGGAGGCGAAAAACAGAGATGTATGATTTCGCGCTCAATGCTTTCGGGCGCGAACGCTCTTATTTTGGACGAGCCCACCAACCACTTGGATTTGGAATCGATAACCGCGCTCAACAAAGGGCTGATAAAGTTTCCCGAAGCAGTGCTGTTTTCCTCGCACGACCACGAATTTCTGAACACGGTGGCAAATCGCATAGTCGAATTTACGCCGAGCGGAGTAATCGACCGCCCCGTTGGTTTTGAAGAATATTTGGAAGACAAAGAAATCGCCGCAAAACGCAACGCGATGTATAAAGGGCATAAAAAATTAGAGCTGTAAATAAGTGAGCATACAGGGTAAAACATTTAAATTTTTTTTTGCCCTTTATTAGTTTCGGCAAATATTATATTCCAATAAAAATGGAGGAAAAATTGGAACTTAATGTTCAGGCGCAGGAATTAAACGCGATTATCGAAAAACATAATCCTAAGATTATGAATGTATTGTCGCGTAAAGGGAAAGAGGTTTATTTCCCTGCTCAAGGCATTTTGGCGCAGACGGCGGCGGCTCGCAACTGCAAAATAAACGCGACAATCGGCATTGCGCTCGAAGAAGACAAATCGACTGCCTGCCTGCCCGCTTTGGCGGAGCTTACGCGCTTGGAAGGAACAACGGCGTTTCAATACGCGCCGCCTACGGGACAGCTTGAATTGCGCGATTTATGGAAAAAAATGATGTTCGAGAAAAACCCGTCTCTTGCGGGCGTTCCAATTTCGCTTCCTGTTGTAAGTTCGGCTCTTACGCACGCAATTTATATAGCGGCGCAAATGTTTTTGGACGCGGACGACTGCGTAATTATATCCGATTATTTCTGGGAAAATTATGAATTGGTGCTTTGCCGCTCAACGGGTGCGGAACGCGGCAGTTTTCAGACTTTTGCAGAAAGCGGAAATTATAATACGGAAGGACTGAAAAACGCGCTTGCAGACGGCGGCGTTGGCAAAAAGGTCGTGCTTCTTAATTTTCCCAACAATCCCACGGGCTATACGCCGACAATCGAAGAAGCGCATAAAATTCGCGATATTTTAGTGGAAGAAGCAGAGCGCGGAAGCAGTATCGCCGTAATTGTCGATGACGCGTATTTCGGCTTGGTTTACGAAGAAGGCGTTTTTACGGAGTCGCTTTTTGCGCTTTTGGCAAACGCCCACGAAAATATTTTGGCGGTAAAAATCGACGGTCCTACAAAAGAAGATTACGCTTGGGGACTGCGAACAGGATTTCTGACTTTCGGCGTTAAAGGCGGCAATCCCGAACTTTACGGCGCGCTTGAGCAAAAAGTTGCAGGGTTTATAAGAGAGCAGATTTCGTCCGCCTCAAAAGTCAGCCAAGTTCTTTTAATAGACGCGTACAAAGCTAAAAACTACTCCGAAGAAAAGTGCGAAAAATACAGTCTTCTCAAAAAACGCTACGACAAAATAAAAGAAATTTTAGCGGCAAACCTCGATTACGCCAATTATTTTGAAGCGCTTCCGTTTAATTCGGGCTATTTTATGTGCGTAAGACCCAAAAACGGCATAGACTCCGAAAACGTGCGAATTCTGCTTGCCGAAAAACATTCCATAGGACTTATTCAGTTGCAGGGACTTTTGCGAATTGCGTTTTCATCAACGCCGACCGACGAACTGCCCGTAATTTTTGAAAGCATTTACAAATCGTGCCTCGAATTGGCAAAGAGAGGATAGAAAATGGCATTTTCCGGAGTAATTTTTGACTTGGACGGCACGCTTTACGCTATGAAAAAGAGCGTTCGCTTTTCGATGTTTCTGAACACGTTTCCGAAAAGTCGTCATTTTTTTAAATACTTAAAAACTCGACACGCGCAACAGGGCATAGACTTTGGTACAAAAGAAAATTTGCATTCTTCAATCGCCCAAGATTTGAAAAATGCGGGAGTTCCCGAAAATTTTGAGCGCGACGTTTTTTATCCCGCGTTCATAAAATCTCTTTCTTGGCACAGAAACCGCTTGCAATTCGTTAGTTTTGTAAAATACTTAAAAAGCATAGGCGTAAAAACGGCGGTTTTGTCGGATTACGGAATTGTTGACGAACGTCTGGAAGCGCTCGGTTTCGACAAAAATCTCTTTGACGTTCGCGCCTCGTCGGAAGATTTCGGCGCGCTTAAGCCAAATTCGCGACCGTTTACCGAAGTTGCCAAAATGCTGGACTTGCAAATGCAGCAAATTTTGATGATCGGCGACAGAAACGACACCGACGGCGAAGGCGCAAAATCGGTAGGAATGCCGTTTTTTAAACTCAACGGAAAGAGTAATTCGGGTTTTGCAAAGAGCCTGAAAACGCTTTATTCGTATTTTCGCAACACAATTCCTATTCCCGTAAAACGTCTTTTGCACAACCCCGAATTGTCCGTGCCGCAAAGAATGACAATTTTTTCCGCGGGAATGGATATTCGCGCCGCAAATCAGGTGCCGATGCTTCTGGAGCCAAATCAGCGGCTTCTTGTTCCGACGGGTTTGGTTTTTGAAATACCAATCGGCTACGAAGTTCAAATCCGCCCCCGAAGCGGACTTGCTTCTAAGTTTGGGATAACCGTGCTAAACGCCCCCGGAACAATAGACGCAGATTACAGAGGCGAAGTTTTTGTACTGCTTATAAATTTAAGCAACGAGCCGTTCACAATAAATCGCGGCGAAAGAGTTGCGCAAGCGGTAGTTGCCAAAGTCGTATGCGGCAATTTCGTAGAAGCAAACGATTTATCGGAGACCACCCGCGGCGCAGGTGGTTTTGGGCATACGGGGAGATAATCACAACGTCCGAAAATTAAAAACCAGCCACAGATAAAATTGGCGATAAACAATCCCGACAGTCATATATAAAAGCGCGCCGAAAATAGGAAAAAGCGCGGAAACTCTCGAAAATACAGCGAAATTTGAAACGGTGGTTTTAAGTAAAATCCAGTGAATTATAGTTCCGAAAAACGGGAGTATAAGTGAAATAAATATCCAAAAAAATGTTATAACTTCCGAAAATACTCCCCAAACAACTCGGACGATAAAAAATGAAATCGGTGGAATAAGAAAGCAAAAAATCCGCAAAAATTTAGACGATTTTTCCATTTCAAAAGATACACATTGCGCGTTTTTGTGAAATTCGGCGAGGGCGGCGACCTGCTCTTTCGGCAAATGTCCGGATAATTCCGAAATAAGCTCGCCGACGTTTCGCAATTCTGCGGGAATGCGGATTTTTATATTTCCAATCGTGAAAACGAATGATGAATAAAGTCCCCAAAACGACTTTTTTACGGATGAAATCTCGCCGCAATCAAAACTTATTCTTTTGCCGCCTTTGTAAAAATTCCAGACAGGAGTTTGGAGACGACCGTCGCTTTCTTTAAAAAGTGCGGATTTGTTGTGTAAAGAAACTATGCGCGATACAAAAAACAGGACAATTAAAATAAGCGGTACAACGGTTGCAAGTTGACGTAAGTCGTTCATCAGCAAGAAATTTCTGTAGAACCCCGTCAAAAATATGTATCCCATAATTATAATGAAAAATGTGTTGAGAACAAACTTTTCCAAGAACGATAAATCAATGAAAAGCGGGGCGGTTTTTTGAATTTTCATTACATCATAACCTTGCTGACAAGTAGATTGGCGACAAGTATCATAACCGAAGCTGAAACTACCGCGTTTCTTGTTGAAGCGCCCACTCCCGCGGCGCCTCCCGTGGTGAAATATCCGTAATAGCAACCTGTAATTCCCGTAATTCCACCGAAAATGAAGCTTTTCACGAGCCCCATATAAATATCGTTTATGTTGAACATAAGCCGCATTGAATTGTAAAATGTGCCGGGATGCAAATCAAACACGGCGGAGGCTATCAATTGCGAGGCGACAATTGCGGCGATTGAACCGAAAACAAACATAACGGGAGTCATTAGAAATGCCGCTATTATTCGAGGGGCAATTACGTATTTAAGCGGGTCGAGCGAGAGGCAAACGAGTGCGTCCAACTGCTCTGTTACACGCATTGTTCCGACTTCAGCGGCTACTTTCGCGCCTATTCTTCCCGCCAAAACAAGCCCTACCAAGGTGGGTCCCAGTTCGGAAGTCACAACTTTAAGCACTATCATTCCCAAATATTGAAGCCCGATAAAGTCCTGTGCGAGAGCCTTAACTTGCCAAGTCGCAATAAATCCCGTGAAAATAGAAGCCAAAAGGCAAATAGGAATGGATTGAAGACCTATGAGGTTAAATTGTTCAAAAATCGAAGAAAGTTTTGGCTTTGCAAAAAGGCTTTTCCGCAAAAATGCCATCATTTGACCAAATTCCGCAATACCATCGACAATAAATCTGCCGACGGAAAGTATGAACGCGTCAAACGTGCGTATGTCTTTTATTTCTTGACCGACAATTATTTCTTCATCCACAATCAGTTTGCTCCGTAAAGGTTGCGGTAATCGTCAATTCGTTTTTTGCAATCCTCGTCTATGAGAATTTTACCGCCGACCTCGCGTTTGTAGCCGAATTCCACTATTTCGTCAATGCTGACTATTGCGCGCGGCGTAATTCCGTAATCCTGTGAAATAAGTGTGAATGCGCTTCTTTCGTCCGCGCCTTTTTCTTGCCGATTTACGCTAACAATAAGCCCCGATACCTTAACGTTCGCCGCATTTTTGAGGAGCGGAAGCGTTTCGGCTATGGAAGTTCCCGCGGTGGTTACGTCTTCTATAATAAGAACATTATCGCCGTCTTTAAGTTTTGCGCCGACAATTGCGCCGCCTTCGCCGTGGTCTTTTACTTCTTTTCGATTAAAGCAGAAACGAACGTTTTTACCTTTTTTTGCAAGAGACGTTGCCGCTGCAACCGCAAGAGGAATACCTTTGTATGCAGGACCGAAAAGAACGTCGTAATCCTTAAAGTCCGCCATTATCGCTTCGGCGTAAAAGTCGCCGAGTTTTGCGATTTGCTCGCCCGTTTCGTATTTTCCCGTGTTAATGAAGTACGGGGTCTTTCGTCCGCTTTTTGTAGTAAAATCGCCGAAAGTAAGAACTTGGCATTCTACCATAAATTCAATAAATTTTTGCTTGTATCCGTCCATTTTATCCCCTTTTATTCGTTTTTGCATATTAAATATAAATTGTGCCGCGCTTAAAAAGAAGTGAAAAGTAGAATGTGGCTAAAAATCTTACAGTTTTTGCGCAGTAATCACCACAAATACCTGCACCCCCAACCCTCTGCCGAAATCGGTGAGTTCTTCGCCGCTGGTTGCGGTCATTGCAACGCAGTTTGCGGAAATGCCGAGCAATTTGGCGACGTTTTCGCGGATTTTATCTATATGCGGCGACATTTTCGGTTTTTTGGCTTCGACCGAAAAGGATACGTGCATTATTTTGTATCCGTCCAAGTATTCAAGCGCTTTTTGAAGATATACGTTGCTGTCTTTTATGCCTTTGCCAAGACACAGTTCGTCGGCTTTTGCGCCTAAAATATTTACGGTGGTTATTCCCGAAATTGCGTTTGTGAGTGCGTGCAAAATAACGTCGGCGTCGCTGTTTCCTGCAAGTCCGACCTCATTCGGGATTATTACGCCGCCTAAAATCAGCGGTTTTGTTAAGTCCTCGGTTTCAAATCTGTGCGAGTCTTGTCCGATTGCTGTTTTTATCATTTTTTTTACCCCAATTCTTGTATGGTTTTGAAATGCGTTTTACAGACGTTTACTAAATTTTCTTTTCCGTGTTTTTTGATAAATTCCTTGCCGACTTTAATCACAATGTTTCCTGCTCCCAAAGGAATTTTCATATCGAATTTCTGCGACAAATCGCTCATTTTTCGGACAAAACAGTCCCGTGCAATAATTGAAGCGGCGGCAATGGCAATGTCGTGGTCTTCTCCGTGAACAAGCGCTTCGACGTTTAGGTCTTTGTGCTTTTTAAGGAAGCGCACTACTACGCCTTGCTCTGCGAATTTGTCGAAAATAGCAAGGTTTATTTGCGGAAATCTGTCCCTTAATTCTTCCATAACCATTGCGTGCGACCAGCCCAAAAGAATGTTTAAGTTTTTGAAAGAGGCATATAAACTATTGTATTTTTCGACTGACGGGCGCATTATGGATATGTTGTTTTTGTATTTTGCGTGCAGTTTTTTCGCCAATGCGGAAATTTGAACATCGTTCAGTTTTTTACTGTCGCAAACGCCCATATCTATTAAGTCATTGCGCGTATCAACGCTGTCCAAGCAAAATCCCGCGGTAATTAAAGGACCGAAAAAGTCGCCTTTGCCCGCCTCGTCCGAGCCAAAATGCGGGACAAATTTTTTGCTTTGGTTAGTTTTTTTGGAAATTTCGCGCCCGTCTATGATTGCCGCGGCTACTTTTGTTATAGGATTGTCGGTGTTTTCAACAACAGAAAGCCCCTTTTTATCGGAATAATAAACGGTGAGTTTTCCTTCAACGGCGGTTTTTTGTCCGACCGCGGAAATCTGAACGCCATAAGGAACGTCTTTGATTTTTTCGAGCAAAATTCCTTTTTGCGCGAGAGCAAATTCCCGTTCGCACAATTTTTTTTCTATTGGTAGAATTTCAGTATATTTTGGCAAGATTGACGTCCTTGTTAATAGCCTATCAAAATACTTAATTTTGAAACAACGCTTTCAATCTCATAATCGGTTGCTTTGGAAATAAATTGGACTCCGCGACTTTTCCAGTCAAAACTTTTAACTTGGTCGGACAAAACAACTCCCTGTATTCTTTGGTTTTCAATTTTTACTTCAAATGGATATCCTTTTATTTTGCTCGTTATCGGACAAAAAATTGCAAGCCCTGTTTTAAGATTGTATTGTAGCGGCGATAAAACTATGGCGGGGCGCTTTCCTCTTTGCTCGTGTCCCGATTGCGGAGAAAATTCTAACCAAACGATGTCTTTACGGTCGGGAATATAATTGTTAATTACCATACTTCGTTGCCTTCTCGTACTCCAAAATCAGCTTCTTCGTGAATATTATTATTGTTTATTTTGCCCAACAAATTATCGAGCGGGCTAATTTTTCGTTTTACAGGTTTATAATTTTCAGAAAATATAACTACGACATTGCATCTTTGATTTAATTCGCATTTTCTGTTTAATTTAACAGATTTGCCGTCATAAACCCCATTCATCGTTCGCATAAATTCTCCTTTTTTCTGTTTTTGATTACATAAAATACATAATTGCGCCAATTAAAAACGGCAAATAGTATTTTAGCGCTGAAAAAATTCTCAACAATAATAAGGAGAACTTATGAAAAGCAAAATATTTACAGGTCTGCTTTTGTCGGTTGTGGCGGTTTTGGCTACGCAAACGGTGGTGTCGCTTCCCGAAAACAGAGAGGCGCTTAACCTTACGATTTACAACAACAACCGCGCGCTTGTGCAGGAGATAAGGCAGATTTCGCTTCCCGCGGGAGTTTCAAACGTTCGTTTTGAGGGGGTTGCTCAGAGCATTATTCCGCAATCGCTTATTGTTTCGGGCGGCGGATTTAGGGTTTTGGAGCAAAATTACGAGTTCGACCTTATTTCGCGAGAGGCGCTTTTGAACAAATTTGTCGGAAGAGAAATTACGCTTATCGACCAGAACGGCGTTTTGACGGGCAACGGCAATATTGCAAGAGTTCCCGCGAGGCTGATAGCAAACAATTTTCAGCCGATATTTGAAGTGGACGGTAAAATTGTGCTTGGATTTGAAGGACAAATTCTTCTTCCCGAACTTCCCGAAAACCTTTTTGCTCGCCCCACGCTTAAATGGCTTGTGCAGGCGCAAAGAGCGGCTAATGTAAAGGCGGACGTTTCGTATTTGACCGAAGGATTTTCGTGGAACGCCGATTATGTTATGCTTCTTGCCGACAACGAAAAAAACGCCTCGATAACCGCGTGGATAACGCTGACAAACCAGTCGGGCGCGGCATTCGAAAACGCGAATTTGCGCCTTATTGCGGGCGATGTTAATATGGTTGCTCCTCAAAACCAGATGATGCGCCAAGCGAGAATGGTAATGTCCGCTCCGATGATGGCGGAGGATTTTGGGGGCGGAGTAGAGCAGAGAAGTTTTGACGAATTTCATTTGTATTCGATAGCGCGCCCTGTGTCGATACGCGAAAATCAGACGAAGCAAATCGAGATGTTTTCGGCGCCGCAAATTAACGTTCAAAGACGATACAGGGTCAGGTCGGGGCAATCTTTTCCGCAACCTGTAAGTCGGCGGGGCGGCGGGGCGGCGCAAGACGGTGAAATGGGCGTTAGGCACGACGTTGTAAGCGAAATTACTTTTCAGACAGGTCAAAGAAACAATCTTAATTTGCCGTTTCCGCGAGGCGTTGTGCGAATTTACAGAAAAGACGGCGATAAAAACGTTTTTGACGGCGAAGACAACGTAAGCCATACTCCCATAAACGAACATATAACCCTCAGAAGCGGCACTGCGTTCGACATAACCTGCTTTGTGCGCACAACCGCGCAACGCCAAGTTAACGACCGCCGCTCGGAATTCACGAAAGAAGTATCGATTTCCAACCATAAAAGAGAGAATATTACCGTGCTTTTTGAAGAAATTATTCACGGAAACTGGACTATAAGAAGCAATCAGCGCCACACGCAAGTTGACGCAAACACCGCTCGGTTCGAGGTAGCCGTAAGAGCCGGACAAACGACGACATTCGCGTTCACCGCAACTGTAGATAGATAAAAAAAAGGAGACATTTTGAGAGCATTAAAAAACATTTTGGTTACGGGCGGAGCAGGATTTATCGGCTCTAATTTTATCCGATTTCTGCTGACGAAAACGGATTTTAACGGGAAAATCGTCAATTTCGACAAATTGACTTATGCAGGAAATTTGGAAAGTTTGGCGGATTTGTCCAACGACCCGCGATACGCATTCGTCCAAGGCGACATCTGCGACATCGAAGCGGTAAAAGCCGCATTTACGAAATACAACATAGACACGGTCGCGCATTTTGCCGCCGAAAGCCACGTGGACAGGTCAATCCTTGGACCGTCGGATTTCATAAACACAAACATTCTGGGAACATTTAATTTGTTGGAAACGGCAAGGAATTATTGGAACGATAATTTTGACGGAAAAACGGGGGGCAACCGTTGCCTGTTCCACCACGTAAGCACCGACGAGGTTTTCGGAAGTTTAGGCGAAAGCGGATATTTCACCGAGACCACGCCTTATTCGCCGAGAAGCCCGTATTCGGCTTCCAAAGCGAGTAGCGACCACCTTGTAAACGCGTATTTTCACACCTACGATATGCCGATTACGCTGTCGAACTGCTCGAATAATTACGGATATTACCAATTTCCCGAAAAACTTATTCCCGTGATGATTGAAAATATGCTCGAAGAAAAACCGTTGCCTGTTTACGGCGACGGAAAAAACGTCCGCGATTGGCTTTTTGTGGAAGACCATAACAGCGCGGTTTGGGCGATTATGCAAAGCGGAAGAACGGGCGAATGCTACAACATCGGCGGCGAAAACGAGTGGGAAAATCTGAAACTTGTGAATGTTTTGTGCGAAACTGTCGCCGAAATTTCAGGTAAAGATAAGGATTATTACAAAAAACTGATAAATTTTGTGAAAGACCGCCCCGGGCACGACCGAAGATACGCAATCGACTGCTCAAAAATCAAAGCCGAATTGGGCTGGAAGCAAGATTACACTTTTGACGACGGGCTCAAAAAAACGGTGGAGTGGTATTTTAACAACCGCGAGTGGGTAAAAAACATAAAAAGCGGCGAATACAAAAACTGGATGGAAAAAAATTACGGCGATAGGTAATAAACAGAGTGATAAGGGCGGGAATTTTTCCGCCTTTTAAAAAAAATGCAAAAAAAACTTGACAAAAGCCGTAGAAGTTTATTATATTATTCTTGTGTTTTACCGAAAGCTGTATTTTGGCGGAAATTCGGACGTTCGTAAAACATAAAAAAATCTTAAAGAAAAATCTTAAAAAATCTTAAAAAAATTGGTTGTTAGCAATTCTGGGTATTTGCTTGTCTCGCATTTTTTTTGCGTGGCGAATAAATAGAATTGATAGCAACTTTTCATTTTTTAATTTTTTTTAAGGGGGTATTTTATGTTTAATAAACTAAAACTGAGCGCTAAGATTACAGCGCTTGCAACCGTGTTGTTGGTGATTGCCGGTATTATCGGTATTGTAGCGTCTGTGAATATGATTAGCGCGGGAAATACGTCCGGCGTAGTTGCGAGACAAACCGCACCGAGTATCGGAATTTCAGCTCCGATGGCGGAGATGGGCGCAAGAATTGTGCTTAATCTCGAAAGGTTTGCGCTTGGTTCAGACCCTGCCGTTGCCGAATTGGTTATGTCTCGTCTTACGCAAATGGATTCATTGTTCAAAGAAGCGGATAAATTGTTGATAACGGCAAATTTACCTAATCTCGAAACTTTTATGTCGCAAAACAGAGCGCGCGTGGCGCCGCTTCGCGATTCCATCGGGCATTTGTTTGCGCTCGGAGCAAGGCAATCGGATGTGCAACGTCGATTTGCCGAATTGGCGGCTCAAGGCGTTAACGAGGTTATAGCTATAAGAGCCGCCATAGTTAACGACCAAGAAAACGGAACGCCGTCTTCGACGCAAGCAGACCGCAATGCCGCGGTGTCTCTTTTGGCGGGCTCGCTTCAGGCGCGTGTGGACGTAAACATTTTTGCGCAATCGACGGATACTGTCGGCGGAGCGGCAATGATAGCGAGGTTCAGAACGCTTAACAGATATTTTGACACGTTGATTAACTCGCCGACGCTTGCGCAAAATTACAGAGCAAGATACTCTGCCGCTCGTCCCAAATTTGACCAATTCATTAATCTTGTGCAGGAATTTATCAACACTCAGGGACAACGTTGCGACGTCAGAGCGAGAATTACCAACGAAGTAAACACGCTCGAATGCGCTATAGGCACTCTTGTAGAATTAACGCTCGAGCGTATTCAAACAGAGACCTCGGACGCGGCTACGGCTTTGCATTTGAGCACGGTAGCAACTATTATCCTTCTTATTGTCGCTGTAATTCTGGGTATAATATTGTGTATCCTTATAACAAGAAGCATAGTTATGCCTATAACGCACGCAATCGAAGGACTTTCGGAAGGAAGTAATCAGGTTACGACTGCGGCGGACGAAATTTCGGGCTCTTCGCAGGGGATGGCTTCGGGCGCGAGCGAGCAGGCGGCAAATCTGGAAGAAATTTCGGCTTCGCTTAACCAAGTGTCTTCTATGACTCAAAATACCGCTCAAAATGCGGCGAGCGCAGACCACATGGTACAATCAAGCCTGCAAAAATCGCAGGAAGGCGGAGAAGCAATGAAACGCCTCAAAGACGCGGTTGTAGATATTGAAAATTCAAGCAACGAAACAGCGAAAATTCTTAAAGACATAGACGATATTGCGTTCCAGACCAATCTTCTTGCGCTTAACGCGGCGGTAGAAGCGGCTCGCGCAGGTGAAGCTGGTAAGGGTTTTGCAGTTGTTGCGGAAGAAGTGCGAAATCTTGCTCAAAGAAGCGCCGAAAGCGCAAAAAAGACTGCGGCTCTCATAGAAACATCACAGCATAATTCCAAAAAAGGCGTTTCGTTGGCTGAAGACGCTAACGTCGTTATCAGTGAAATTTCCGAATCCTCGCAAAATATTGCCAGCATAATAGCCGAAATTAAAACAGCGGCGGAGGAACAAGCAAAAGGCGTTCAGCAAGTTAATAAAGCGGTAAGCAGTTTGGATCAGGTTACGCAATCCAATGCAAGCGCGTCCGAAGAATTGGCGGCGGCTTCAGAAGAATTGAACGGTCAAGCGCTGTCAATGAACGATTTGGTTGGCGACCTTATAGGCATTGTAGAAGGCGAAGACGCTAAAAACAGAAGAATGCAAAATCAAAGACTTGGCGTAAACAAACGCGTTGCCGTTGCAAAACCCGTAGGAAAAATCGGATACAACGCGCCTGCGGCGGCGAAAAAGACTGCCACAAAAGCGGAAACAATGATTCCGTTTACCGACGATAATTTCGGCGGATACTGATAAATTTGAACGTCAAAAAAAAGAGAAACCGCCTTTTGGCGGTTTCTCTTTTTTTTGTTCGTTTATCGGTAATCTTTAATCGCAAATAAAAAAAACGGGCAGAAAATCATTTTTTGTATTAAATTTATACTTAGGAAGTAAGTATTAAATTAAGGATTAGGGGGTTTTTATGTCTATGCTTAAAAAACAAAACATTCGGCGCGCTTGGCAGCGCTCGCGCTTGGCAGCGCTCGCGCTTTTCTTTATCGCATCAACGGCGTTTGCAAGACCGACGGTGTTTCCGTCGCCGTTGCCGCCGACGGGTAATGCGTCGAACGTAAGACAAATAGTGTCGTTCATTTGGGATGACAATGCGTATTCTGGAATCACGGGAACGAACTACGAAGGACCGAGTACTACTAATTTTCAGACGATTAACTGGGTTGGTGGTGTTCGTGTTGAGGGAGATTGGGCTCCTGGCGGTCCGAATGAATTAAGTATTTATGAAGGCGATATGGGAATGTCGTGGGCGGCTTATGCTTTATCGGGAGTTACTGTTGACAGAAATCCTATTCCACAATGGACTCCGCTGAGAGATAACTGGAATACTCCTATGCGCGTTATATTTGAAGGGCAGATTTGGGAAGCAATGGGTTGGATGGGCGCGGGGTCTTCGCCTGCAACTCATCCTTGGACACAAGAACAATCGTGGACTGGTTGGCGTTTAGTCGGTCCTATACCTGGTCCTGTAAGAACAAGAAATAACCCTGACGGTTCTCCGATTACTATGACATTTAACGTTATATCGGGTTTATTTACTCCGACATCTCCCGTAAATTGGCAATCAAGAGAGTCGAGGTTCGGGTATTTCGTTCCTAACGATGCGTTTTATCCGGTGGGAACAGGGCAAGATGCGCGCCACAGCAGAGTTGCGGTCGCTTGGGGAAGAGAGCACGCAATATTTAACACAAGAGAAGCTATGTTGAACAGAAATATGGCGTTGCATTTTGCAGGCGGAGAAATCGATGCTATATTCAGAAGAGCGATTAATTTAGGACACGAAATCGGCAACCACACCATTGACCACATGGAGACTAATTCGCCGTTGCCTCTCAGTGCGGGAAATCCATACAGAAGACCTAATATGGGGCAAGCGTTTGTTGACGGCTTCGAACGTTGGGGCGGCGAAGGTATGGCTGCAGGTGGAAGAATGACAGGTATAACAATGCCCGACGGACAAGAGATGATTATCGACCAAGTTGCACATTTCGGACAAAGAGAAGGTAATTCTTGGCAGTATATGGGTTGGGAAAATCAAGCAGGACGTGCGCTTTCCGTTAACGGTTGGAAAGGACTTATTGAACTCGGTGAAGAGGAATTATTGCTTGCTTTCCCGAACGATCTACGTTCTCAAGACGTTGTCGGTTTCAGAGCGCCTCGCCTCGAAGTAAACTCAAATTTGCAACACGCTCTCAGACAGTTGGGTTATTTGTTTGACACAGGTCTCGAAGAAGGCTATGAATACAATGTTGACGGCTCGAATTTCCTTTGGCCCTATACAATTTGTAATGGCTCGCCCAACGTTGCTTGGCAACGCGCGGTCGGCTCCAACCGAAGCAATTGGGACTCTTTGCCTACGGGGTTGTGGCAGTATCCTGTTTCGGTTTTCATAGTTCCCGAAAACCATCGTCAAGCAATCTGGAACAACTACGTCGCGATAACCACAGGCGCTGTGGACGGAACAACTCCGACTGAAGCCGACAGAAATCAATTCTTGCAACAGGGACGTATTACTGGCTTCGATTTTAACTTGTTTATCTTGTGGGGAGCGACCAGACAAATTGCAACGGCAACTTTAAATCATAGTTTGGCTATGCGTATGAGCGGCGGACGTGCGCCGTTTCAAATCGGTTCGCACACCGACTACTTTACGCCTATCTATGACTACGCAACTCTGCTTAACGGTTTAAATGCGTCGTCTTACGGCTTAAACGTTACTAACGGTTGGAATACTTGGAGAGACAGAATTGCGGTTTATGAAGACTTTGTTAATCACGGTCTTGCGCAGGGTGCGTATTTCTTGTCGGGTCGTCAGACAATCGAGTATGTTGCAGGACTTGCGGCGCAGGTAAGAGTAGGTTCGCAGGCGACTACAGTTCCCGCAAACAGTTGGCAGTTCTTTAATCACGGAGCAGCAGGAAGTGCCTCGCTTGTTCAAGCGGGAACGCTCGATAACGGTCTTGAAATCAGTGTCAACCAAGCCGCAAACAACCTTGACGCTATCGTAACAGGATTTACGGCGCCTGCGACAATACCTGTGGGAACAACGCACATTTCGCTCAATTATTCCATTACCGCGCCGATAACCATTCGCCTGTTGACCGGACAGGATATTGATAACCAATACCCGTTTGAGGTCACATTGAGCAATTTGAACGGCTTCAATAATTGGAATGATAACAACAACATCAATCGGAACAGATGGATTGCCAGCGGACAAATCCCGTTGCACGCTTTCCAAAGACAGCAGTATGTCGGTTTGACTGATAATTTGGCGACCCGAACCGCTTGGATGGGCTTGAACCCGCCGACAGAAGAATTTTTGCGGACTGTTACTGCGATTGAAATCCGCGTCCAAAAACCTCTTGCAGGTCAATTTTCTTGGAGAAGCAACCATAGTAATTACGCACAGTTGATACAACGCGTCAGAGCTCAGCGCAACTACATTGCTGTTCGTGATTTTACTTTCCACCACGGTGCAACGACTTTGTCGCTCGGTGAAGCAGAGGTTAATGATGGTCGCGGCGGCGGTAATCCTTCGGGACTTGCATCGACACCTGTTCGCAATAGTATGCCTCGCACCGCAATTATGGGAATGACGGCAAACAATCTCAATTTGAGTATTGCAAGAGCGGGCGTTTACAATGTTGATATTATTACGGCGAACGGTCGTGTGGTGCAATCGTTCAGAGACGTTAATCTTACAGCGGGTGTAAACAGCCTTCCGCTTGGCAGAATGGCGACGGGAATGTATATGATTCGTATTCACAATCAAAACTTTAACACTACATTGCGTTCAATGTTGAGGTAATAGATTTTGAGTTTAATAAAAACAGGGACGGAATTTTTCGTCCCTGTTTTATTTGCCCTTGCTTTTGTTAGTGTGAAAAACGTATTTTACTTGTTTGAGCTCGGAGGAAAATAATATATTATGTCGGAAGCAAATTTATCGCCTGCCAAACTGCTTGTCGAAAAACGCGACAGAGCGAAAAAATTAGCTTCGGCGATATACAACGAAATCTTTGACTTCGGCGTTGAAGAAACCGCATTAAAATTTGGAGTAAAACCCGAAGAAGCGGTAAAACTTGCATACCAAAACCTGCGTAAAAACGAAAGAAGCGATTTCGGTAAATTTGAAAAACTTGCCCCAAAAGAAAAAATTGCTGCCGTTTGCGACAAAATAATGCAGATTGGCTCGCTTTCTGAGGCGAAAATATACGAAAATAGTGAGAAATTTGCTAAAAAATGGGAAGTCGTTGCGGCAAAATACATTTTTAAAGAAAGATTAAAACGGGAGAATATTGATTAGTGGAAAACGAGAAGTGGGTAATTTTTGACTTTGACGGAACTATTTCCGAAACAACCGACGCTTTGGTAAAACTTTGGAACGAAAATGTTGCTAAAAAGTATAAACTTAAAGTAATCGCCAATGAAGAATTGCTTGCTCTGCGCGATATGACGGCGGCGGAAAAAATCGCTTACCTCAAAATTCCTTTTTACAAATTACCGTTTGTAATAAGCGCGGCGCGTAAAGGCTTCTTAAAACACATGGGTAATTTTGCCGTATATTCGGGACTGAAAGCGGTCTGCGAAAAATTTATAGAAAAAGGTTGCAAACTTGCAATAATTTCGAGCAACAAAGAAGAAAATATACGAAAATATCTGTCTAAAAACAATTTTGAACTTTTTTCGGAGGTTTATTGCGACAAAGGGCGTTCGCTTTTTGTGAAGCACAAAACAATCAAAAAGTTTTTAGCCGAACACGAAATAGCTCGTGAAAACATTGTCTATATCGGCGACGAAAGCAGAGACGTAGTCGCTTGCAAAAAGGCGGGTGTTGAAGTTGTTTCGGTCTCGTGGGGTTGGGATTCGCGCGAGGTTTTAGAATTGATAAACCCGCACCATTTAGCAGATACTCCCGATGAATTATACAAAAAAGTTGTAGAAATACTGAATTTGGAGTAGGGGCGTATTGCATACGCCCAAATATCCGACAGAAATCTGGTGTATGCAATACGCCCCTACATTTATTGCGCTATTGCCCGCAAAGTTCGGGGGATTATTCTTCGCAGAGCCGCTCTTATGAGCCACTGGGGCACGGGGCTGTTTGGCACAGCGGCGGCAGTCAGGCAAAAGCGCGAAGAAGTATCGCTTAATCTTATCAAATTCCACTGCAAAATCAATTCTTCAAAGTTTATGACCATCATAGCTTTTACCGAATCCGAAAAATTTATGTCGCTTTCACTTTGAATAAAAGAGATTTTTGCTTCATCTTCGCCGATTTCTTCTTTCACTTCTCCCCAAAGCCACGTCCTCACAAAATTTATTCCAAGCACGAAAAACCAAAAATTTTCTTCGGTGTTTTGCGAGCGTAAAATGTATTGAAAACGGTTTTCGTAATCAGTGTAATTTTGTAAAACGGCAAGCCCCTTGTCGAATGTTATGTTAAAGTTTTCGCAGTTGCAGACAAAATACCTCGGTTGTGTACCTCTTTGTCGAGTTGTTGTAAAATGAGCTGACCTTCTCTCGTCAATGTTTTGGTGAATTGAGGCGGCTGTTCTGAGTTCGTTTTCGTTAAATTGCGCAAAGGCAATGGTTGTCCAAACAAAAAATAGAGCGATTTTAGGCATTCGTCGTCCGATTGTCGCCTTAAAATCCTGCGCCTGTCAAAAAGTTTTCTTTTTCGCGCCAATTCGGTGTAATTTTTACAAAAAGCGTAAAATTGGTTTTTACACCCGAAATTCCCCGCATTCTTTTTTGCGCGTTTTGGCGAATTTTTGAAATCATCTGTCCTTTATCGCCTATAATTATCGCCTTTTGTCCTACGGTTTCAACGTGAATGTCGGCGGCTATTTCGTGAAGTTCGTCGCCTTCCTTATACGAAATTATCGACACAAAAACCGAGTGGGGGACTTCTTCTTTTGTGTAGTTTATTATCTGTTTTCTGATACATTCGGCGGCAATAAAGCGCATATCGCTGTCGGTTATGTCTTCTGGCGAATAAAAATGCGGACCTTCGGGGATAAACGGTCGCACAAATTCTATAAATTTTTCCGACGAATTTTCCGCCAATGCCGACAAATGCAGTTTTGGAGCGTCTGCCAAAAACTGGTATCGCTCATTAAATTCATCGACTTTTGCCATACCTTTTTCTATAGGAACTTTATCGACTTTGTTGAAGATTACCACGATTTTTGCCTTTGTCGGCGATTTTTCTATTTTGTGCGCAATTTCGTCTTCTTCATCGCCGAAATCCCGCATCATATCTACCATATAGCAAATAATGTCTATTCCGTCGTCTTTGAGAACGCTTATGCTTTGTTCGTAAAGCATTTTGTTGAGCAGGTGTTTGCCTTTGTGAATTCCGGGGGTGTCCATTATGACTATCTGCGTATCGCCGTCTGTGTAAATTCCGCGCATTGTTTTTTGCGTGGTTTGCGGCATATTTGATACTATCGCAAGACTTTGCCCCAAAACTGCGTTCATAAGGGTAGATTTTCCGCTGTTCGGGCGACCGATAATCGCCAAAAACGCTGTGTAAGTTTTATCGCTCATTTTTATTTTGTCTCCTGTTTTCTTTATTCTTCGTAGCCGTCGTCATCAACCGCTCTTTGTACTGCTTCTTCTCTTTGCGCTTCTGCTTGCGTTCTTACTTCTTGGGCAAGAACTCGCTGTCTTCTTCGGACGTGTTCGTACATAATATTTGCGGAAATTTGTGATGGACGTAAGTGCCACGTGGTGGGCTGAACCAAAACAACGCTTGTTGCTATGGTAATATTTCTGGTTGTGTCTTTTGCAAAACCGACAAACCACTCGTTTCGTCCCAAGTCGTTAGTTAAAGTGCCTGTTTTTCCGCCTGAAACAACATTTTGCCCTGCCGTTCCCGACAAAAACGTTCTGCGTTCTTCCCTGAAAGTTCTGCGCGCCGAACCACTGCTTGTAGTTGCCCGTTTGAGAACCAACAAACTGTCGGCGATGTCGTTTGCGGTTGTTTGTCGCCATTTGCGCGTGTTTGCTTTGTAAAGTCTGCGTCCTTGCATATCTACTACACTGTCCACAAGGGTCGGCGCCATCATAACGCCTTGGTTTAGAATGGAAGCCATCATAAGCGCGCCCAAAATTGGGCTTAGGGTTGTTCCTCTGTGAAAGCCGCTACCCAAAAACGCCAAAGAGTCGGCATTGTTTATGTTGTCGGGAGTAGTTTCGGGAAAATAACTTATATCGACGGGCATTTCAAAGGGAATAGGGGAGTTCCATCCAAATCTTTCCGCCGTGTTGTGCAAAGTGGAACGCCCGATATGATGAAGCGCCATCCATCCGAAAACAGGATTTGTTGACCGTGCGTATGCTTGCGCAAAAGTTGTCTCGTTCGCTCTTTCGCCGAATTCAAGAGGGGTAAACTGTGCGCGATAAAGCGTTGTGCCTCTTCCGGGAAAACGAAATGTGGAAGCGGTGGTAATATCCATATTCTCGAATGCCGCTTGAGCCGTGACGGTTTTTATTATGGACGCCGCCAAAAATCTGCTTGAAAGCGCCATATTCGGTGCAATTTCGGGAAGTTCGGGGTCTCTGTGAGATACCATTGAAATAATCTGCCCTGTTTCGGGGTTAATTGCAACGACCGCCGCATACCTGCCTCTTGCTCTGTTTAATTGGTTTTGCGCTCTTCTTTGCAGGGTTGTGTCTATGCTGAAATATCGGATAACCTCAGTTCTTTGCCAACGGACGGTATCGCGGTCTTGCGTTAAATTCGGCGGGAACTGCTCCATAAGCTTTTTGAGGTCATTTGCTGTAAATCGGGCGTTTCTTTGAGCGGCGGCAGGTCTTTCTTTTGCTGTTTCCGCTGTTTTTTCGCTTTCTTGCGGCGTTTGCTCCGTTTTTTTTCCGCAAGTGCTGATATAATAGCCGACAACAAAGGCAATTATCAAAATCGGTGCGCCTTTTTTCAAAATTTTGCTGAGCGGTATGTTAATTTTTTTTACTTTTTTGCTTCTGTATTTACTTTTATACTTCATAACACGTCAATTCCTATTGTTTTTTTTATTGTGTACTTGCGCTCTTTGTTTTGATTGGTTATCATTTCGCCGATAAGCCCTATGGAGAAAAACTGAACGCCCAAAATAGCCGACATAACCCCCAGCAAAAAAAGCGGGCGAATGTGCAGTTCAAAAGTCGTCGCCCAAACAAAGCCGAAATATCCCAGAATTCCTCCGCCCAAAGCGATAAGCAAAAGTCCTATCATTCCGAAGAAATGCAGAGGGTTTCTCATATATTTGCGCAAAAACAAAAGCGTTGCAAAGTCAAATGCTCCGTTAAAAAAACGGTTTATTCCGAATTTGGATTTTCCGTAAATTCGCGGGTGATGCGGAACAGGGCATTCGCTTACCTTGTAGCTGTTCCAATGCGCTAAAATCGGTAAAAATCTGTGTCTTTCGCCGTAAACTTCGAGCGACTTTGCCGCTTCTTTTCTGTAAATTTTAAAGCCGCAGTTGAAATCGTGAAGTTTAAGTCCCGACATCTGCGATACTACAAAGTTGAATATTTTCGATGGGATATTTTTGGTCAATACAGGGTCGTGCCGCACTTTTTTCCAACCCGAAACTACGTCGTATGGTCCCTCTTCTATTTTGGCTACAAGGTCGCCGATTGCCGCGGGGTCGTCCTGCAAATCTGCGTCCATCGTTATTATATAATCGCCCTGCGCCGCAGAAAATCCAACGCTTAACGCCGCCGATTTTCCGTAATTTCTTCCGAAACTTATAAGCTTTGCTGTTTTGTCGCCGACTTCTGAAATTATATCTTTTATTATTTGCGCCGAATTATCGTTGCTTCCGTCATCAACAAAGATTACTTCGTAAGAAAATGCCTTGGGCATAGCGTTTTGAATAGCAGAAAACAACTCTTTCAAACTTTCTTCTTCATTAAAAAGCGGAATAATAATCGATATTTTCACTAAAAAACCTTCCTTTTTTTCGGGAAAAATACTTTTTGCCGCCGCCTGAAAGTAAAAACACTTGCGTTTTCTGTTAAAATGCGCGCCAGATCGCTTTTTTACAACATATTCAGTGCGGCAAAAGTGATGCAACTTACCGTTTTTGCTTGCAATTCTTCTTCGGTGTATAGTTTAACGATTATTTTTTCATCGCCGTTGTCGATGATTTTATTTTGCAACGCCGAAAATTCGTTTGCCGTCAAAGAAATCTCGGTTTTAAAAAAGTATATTTTCTCATCGCAGGCGCCGGGGGATGTGAATAACGGTTTGCCGTCATTTAGCGTTTCAACGTCTTCCCGCTTGATTTTTATGCCTGTTTCTTCTTCAAGTTCCTTTATTACTACGGCAAGCGGGTCGCAGTCCGTGTCCATCATACCTGCGGGAAATTCGCAGTGAATTTTTCCGTCGGCAATTCGTCTTTGTTCTACGCACAAAAAGTATTTTGCGTTTTGCGCCGTTATTATCGGAACTATGCTCACTCCGTCGCCTTTTACAAAAACAAAAGGCAAAACGTCGTCCGATTTTATTTCGAGCGTTGCAAAAAGCAATTCGCCGTTGCCTTTGCGTTGCGTGCTCAGTATTTTAACGTTATCGACTTGCACATTTTCGCTCAGAGTACTTATGTAGTTAAGCAGTTTTGCTTCGCTAATCATTTTTTCAGCTCCTTAACAAAAACGGGCAAACCTTGCAGTTCACCCATTTTCCTGTTAAATTTCTTTTAAATATCAATCGTCGTCAAACGCGATAAGTTGAGTTTGTTGCGGAACAGAAACAGAAGGTTTGCTTCTTACGCTAACGCCGCCTACTTTTGTGCCGGGAGCTTTGCCTTCCGTTACATTCAGTAAGCTTATTACCATATTTCTCAGCGCCATTGCTTCTTGCGCCAACACTTGTGTGTTATCGGATATATTACGCGCGTCCGTCGCCGACGATTGTGTATCGACGTTCATATCGTTTACGGCTTTGGCTATAGAAGAAACGCCTTGCGCCTGTTCTTTTGCGGCATTTGTGATTTCGCCCACGACTACGGAAATTTTGCTTGCCGTTATCGTTATTTTTTCGATTGCCGCCGCTGTTTCTTGTGCCAAACTTACGCCTTGCGCACTGCTTTGTTGCGAGCCTTGAATTAAATCTGCCGTTTTCTTTGCACTTTCGGCGCTTCTTTGAGCCAAACTACGGACTTCTTCCGCAACAACGGCAAAGCCTTTGCCTGCTTCGCCCGCTCTTGCCGCCTCAACTGCCGCGTTAAGAGCCAAAAGGTTGGTCTGGAAAGCGATTTCGTCAATATCTTTAAGGATTTTTGCCGTATCGTTGCTCGAATTTTGAATTTCAATTACCGCTTCGTTCAGACGGTTCATAGCGTCTTGTCCGACTTTTGCCTTTTCTACACTGTCTTTTACCAATCCTTCGGCGCTTTTTGCATTAGTTGCGGTTTGCGAGGTCATCGATGTTATTTCGGTGAGCGAAGATGATATTTCTTCCAAGTTTGTTGCGTTTCTGGCTGTTGCGTCCGACATGTGAGATACCGATGCGGAAGCGTTATTGGAAACATCTGCCAGATTATTCGCCGCTTCATCCAAATCATCGGTAACTTTACGAAGATTTACCGTAATTTTCTTTGTGAAAAGTTGCGTGTAGAAATAACCGAACACCAATGCCGTAAGTATTGTTATAATTGCCATAAGCGTAGTGTTGCCTTGTCTTGAATACGCTTCTTTCGAAATCGTTCTCAATCTGCCTATCGCTTTTTCCGATAAATCTTCGGTCTCGGAGGAAAGTCTTTCAAAAAGTTCGGTTTTTTGTATGCCGATGCCGCCAACGTTTCTGAAAATTCCCATCATATCAGACATTTCCGTATTATATTGCGCAATGGTGTCAAGTATTTTGCGGGATAAATTCAAAAAATACGGAATTTGGGTTGTTCTGTTTATCTCTACCATAGAAGAGTTTATTATGTCCATATTTTCTTTGGCAAGAGCAACGATGTCTTCTCTTTGTTGGGTAGTTGCCGCTCGTGAAATCGCAAAAGTCGCCGCGTTTGTTCTTCCTAAGGCGTTATACGCGCTGTTCGTTGAGATTAAACGGTCGATACGTCGTCTTAATCTTCCATAGTCTAAAGCCGCAAGTTCTCTGTTTATAACCGCCGCCAGCGTGTCGCCGCTCCAGTATTCGTGGTGGTCGGTATGCACTTGTTCCGACAGTCTTTTAAGGTTTACTCCTTTAGGCAACGCTCTTAAAACGTTGGAATTAAGTTCCGTTGCCAAGCGGCGATACTGCGTCGCTATAACGATTAAGTCATCGACCTTTCTTAATTGGTCGCCGATATCGTCGGGATATGCTTGCACGTGCGTTCTGAGCTCCGAAAGCGAGCGGTCTAAGTCAGCAAGTTTGTTGATACCTCTGTCAAAATCGTTTTTGTCAAACGTATAGGTGAAAGCGCGAAAATGATAACCCGCTTTTAACGCGGCTTCGTTAACGTTATACGTAATATCTACAAGGGGGACATAAACATTTGCCTGTAAATACGAATATTTTGCACCAACAGTACTAGTAGTTATGACAATTACCGCAAAAATTAATGTTATTATCGTAGAAACGATAAAAGCCCGATACATCCAAAACTTTAAAACCATAGAACAACCTCTTTCTAAAATTTATTAAATAAGCAAATAAACCCTATACAATATACTTATAGTTTTTAGGCAATAACGGAAAAAAAAGTATGAATTTATAAATTTATGGTTTTGGCTGTGAAATATATCACAGGGCTTGTCCGACAGCCGCGGCGGCGCAGACAGCCGCAAGTTCGGTTCGGAGGCGATATTCACCAAGGCACAGAGACAAGGCATGCCTTGTCTTTACGATAGAATCTATTTCGTCTTGTGAAAATCCCGACGGAGGTCCTACAAAAATGCAAATCGACTGCGGAATATCGCCCTTTTTTATAATTTCGTCAATTCTCTGCCCCCCAAAATCCCCCAGTAGAGACAAGGCACGCCTTGTCTCAAAATCCCCCGAATTTTCGCTACCATCGCCAATTTCGCAAAATTTCCCCAATTCAACCGGCTTCTCCAAAACGGTAATATGCGGATTTAGCGATTGCTTTATCGAAGAAATAATTTTTCTGCGGCATCTTTGCGCAACTTTTTCCCAACGCTCGTCCGCGTAGTTTTTTTGACATTTGTTTGTTATAAGCGGAACAATTTTCGCCACTCCGAGCGGCGCAAGCATTTCGCAAACGTCTTCCAGCTTTTCTTTTTCGGGCATACCAATCGCTACCGTAATTGCGCACAAGGGCGGTTTGTGGCGGTGTGTGGAAATTATTTCACAAAGCGCGCTGTCTCTCTTCATTTTTACGATTTTGCTCTCGAAAATATTGCCTTTGCCGTCGGTTATACGGATTTCGTCGCCCTCGCTGAACCTGAGAACGTTGGAAATATGCGCAACCTCGTCGCTGTCCAAAAGAATGGAGTTTTCGTTAATATTTTCGCTGAAAAACAGAAAATGCGCGTCTTTTTTGCTCATTTTATCCGACCGAAATAACTTTTTTATCTATAGTTCCGTCTTCTTCGCGCGCCTGAGTAATCATTTCGTTTAACTTAATAATAAGTTTTGAAACGCCGTCGTTTGTCGCCGCCGAAATGGAAAGCCACCCGCGCGGAATTTTGTATTCGCTTGCTTCTCGCGTATCGGTTTTGGTTAAAACGCATATACACGGTTTTTCGGCGAGTTCTTTACTGTGTTTTTTTAGTTCTTTTTTAAGTTTTTTTGCTGTTTCGCTCGGATTTTCGTCGTTGCAATCCACCAAAACCGCTAAAACGCGAGTTCGTTCGATGTGCTGTAAAAATTGTATGCCGAGCCCTTTTCCGGCACTTGCACCCTCAATAATTCCCGGAATATCCGCCATAACAAACGAAGTGAAATCGCCTGTTTTTACTATTCCCAAGTGCGGTTTAAGGGTTGTGAACGGATAATCGGCGATTTCGGGAGTTGCCCGCGATACAACCGACAAAAGCGTGGATTTTCCCGCGTTGGGAAGTCCCACAAGTCCGACGTCCGCCATAACTTTCAGCGTTAGTTTCAGCGTTCTTTTTTCGCCCTCTTTTCCGTATTCGGCGTATTCGGGGTTGGGGGTAAGTTTGCTCACCATTGCTCGGTTTCCGCGCCCGCCGCGCCCGCCTTTTGCGACCATTACCTCTTCGCCGTCTTCCGTGAAATCGTAAATGAGCTCGTCGGTTTCAAAATCTCTTATTATTGTTCCCAGCGGAACGTAAATTTTTGCGTCTTCGCCGCTTCTGCCGTATAAATTATGCGAGCCGCCGTGTCCGCCGCGCTCTGCTTTGTAGTAGGATTTATACGAAATATCCTGTAATGTATGAACTTTTTTGCTTGCGACGACATAAACGTTTCCGCCGCGCCCGCCGTTTCCGCCGCCCGGTTTTCCTTTCGGCTTAAATTTGTCGCGGTCGTAAGAAAAACATCCGTTTCCGCCGTCGCCCGAAATAACTTCTATTTTTGCGCTGTCTATAAACATTTAATTAACTCGCCTTCTCGTTCGCAGAGCTTGTCGAAGCGCAAGCGCCCGCCGACGGACAGCCTTGACATTCCGCTTTTTTTGCGGCGGGTTTGTTTTTGAAATCGGTTTGATAATAGCCCGTTCCTTTAAGAATTGCTCCCGCACCCATTCCGATGAGGCGCTTAACGTCTCCCTTGCAGTTTTCGTCAATGCAAACTTTAAGCGGTTCCGCCGACATACTCTCAAATTTGTCGAATGTTTTTTCGCATTTTTCGCATTTATATGTATAGGTTGGCATAAAATCCTTTCTTTTATCTCGTTTTTGTTGAATTCTGCCTCAACAAACAGTCCAAAATTACCATTGCCGCCATTGCTTCTACCACGGGGACGGCGCGGATTGCAACGCAAGGGTCGTGCCTGCCTTTGCCTTCGAGTGGATTAGGATTTCCGTAATAATCGACTGTCAGTTGTTTTGTTCCTATAGTTGGCGTCGGCTTAAAAGCAACTTTAAAGATAATGTTTTCACCATTTGTTATTCCGCCTTGAATTCCGCCGCTGTTATTAGTTATCGTGCCTAATTTACCGTTTTTCATAACGAAAAGGTCGTTGTGTTCGTTGCCTTTCATTTTTGCCGCTGAAAATCCGCTACCGATTTCAAAACCCTTTGCGGCGGGAATCGACATCATTGCTTGAGCAAGTAAAGCGTCGATTTTGTCGAACACGGGGTTTCCCAGCCCCGTCGGAACGTTTTTGCATACGCAAGTAATAGCTCCGCCGACAGAATTTTTTTCTGCCTTTGCTTTTTCGACTTCTTTTTCTATTGCCTCCAAATTACCTTCAATGTCGCATATATTACCGATTTGAGAGATTCCTGCGGCAATTTCTATGTCGAAAATTTTGAGAACTTCCATAGCAATCGCGCCCGAAATTACTCGTCCGATAGTTTCTCTCGCGCTTGCTCGTCCACCGCCTGAAGACGCGACTATTCCGAATTTTTCTTTGTAGGTGAAATCGGCGTGCGACGGGCGGGGAACATCGGTAAATCCACTGTAGTCATTCGAACGAAAATCTTTATTTTCTACAAATACCGCAATCGGCGTTCCTAAAGTTTTTCCGTTTTCTACGCCCGAAAGAATTACCGCCGTATCGCTTTCGTTTCGTTGGGTCGTTAATTTGCTTGTTCCCGGCTTTCTGCGGTCTAATTGCTTCTGAATTACCTCTTCGCTTATTTCGATATTTGCGGGACAACCGTCGATTATTGCGCCTACGCCGCGACTGTGGCTTTCGCCGAAAGTCGTTGTTCTGTAAATGAGCCCGAATGTGTTATCCATTGGTTTTGTTCCTTAAATTTCCGTTTTTTCGCCTAAATTTGCTCCAAAAATACTATTTGGGCGACGGCTTGCGGCGGGGATTTTTCTCATTTTTGTCGGGAATGCTGTTTTCTTAGGCTTTCAACGCTTCAAATGTGTATTGATTTCGTCCGTTTTCTTTGGATTTGTATAGCGCTTCGTCGGCAAGTTTTATGTAATTGTCGCCGTTGTGCGTGTGCGATACTTTTCCTGTCGTTATTCCGATAGAAATTGATACAAAACCGACGGGCTCGTTTTTTTCGTGCGTTATGTTCAGGTTTCTTACTTGTTCTATCATTGTTTGGGCGACTGTTTTTGCGCCGTCTTCGTCGGTGTGAGGAAGAACTACCACGAATTCTTCGCCGCCGTATCTCGCTACAAAGTCGTCTGTCCGCGACAAAGTTTCGGTTAGCGCTTTTGCAACGGATTTCAGGCATTCGTCGCCTTTTTGGTGTCCGTAGGTGTCGTTGTATTTTTTGAAGAAATCGATGTCGATAAACAATAAACTCAGCTCGTTGTCGCCGCGGGAAAGCGATTTTATTACGCGTTCCATATTTGTTTCCAAGAAGCGGCGATTGTAAATTCCCGTTAGCGCGTCGTTGTAAACGTCGTTGGTTAAGGTGCGGTTTTGGTCTAAGAAATCGCAGATACTGCGGGCTATAATTCCGACCTCGTCGTTTCTTTTTGCCAGAATATAGGGCGACGACCAGTCCGACGATATTTGATTTAGCGCTTTAACCATATTTTGCAGAGGCGTAAGCAATTTTGCCACGATAATGTTGAACATCAAAAACATAAAAACCATAACTATCGACATAATAACGAAAAGAAATGTCATTAAATATCCGTAATTTCCGCCTACAAGAGGGATGGTCGAGACGATAAACCAGCCGAATTCCGAAATGGCGGCAACCGCAAACTCGCTTCGACTGCACTCGAAAAATCTTATTTCGTTGTAATTCAGGTCTAAGGCGGTCGATAAAATTTTGTCGCCGCATATCTCGAACACTTCGTTTATGTGCCTCTTTTCCGCGACTAAATTCACGTCTTTTGCACCTGTGATTTCTCCCTGAACGTTAAAAAAGAACGTTTGCGCGCGGCTTTTTTGCTCGCTGAATATTACGTAAACAAAATCCGACAAGTCAATGCCCGTGCCTATAACTCCGACGGGGGCGCCCGTTCTGTCGAAAACAGGCGCGTTTACCCAAAGTTTGGGAATTTGCGACTGTTCGTCAAAATTTATGTTGAGATTGTATTCGGTGGTTTCGTGAAGAGTTTTTTTATACCAATAAGTTAACGGATTGGTCGATGTTTCTATGTTCACCTCGTAAACAAGAGTGTCGTTTCGGTAATATTTTTTGTCGGTGGTGTTTATCCAAAACAACGATTCCGACCTCAGCGTGTAGCGATAAGCCTCCAGCTCTCTTCTTGCCAGCCGCTCAAAAGTTTGGTCTGTCGGCTCGGAAAAATAATCCGCTATAATGGGAGATTTCGCCATATTTCGGATTATTGCGATTTCGCTGTTTATCCGCGCTTCAAGTTTAATTCGCCCCAAGGCTACGGTTTGCTCCAGCTCTTCGTCTATGGATTGCTTTATTATTTGCTTCATCGCAATCGAGAAGAAAATCGTTCCTACTACAATAATGAAAGTGAGTAAAAGAAGCGAGAAGATAAAAAACTTTCGCTTTATAGATGTAAGTCGCTTGTGCGTAATGTGCTCTTGCTTTTCCGCGACTGTGTTTTTATTAACGCCCATTGTTAAATCCAACCTCAAAAAAATATGAAAATAACCGCCCTTTATTTTACCGTCTCTGTTATAATGTTATCAATAAGTCGAGTTTTGCTTTGAGTTGTTCGCATTGCAACCGAAATCAAAGCGGGCTCGTCCGTTATTTTGGCGATTTTTTCCGCCGAAAAATTAGTGATTTCAATATATTCCGCAACAAAATACGATTTGCGCGAGTAATAATCAAGTAAAAACTCTTTTATTTTGTAAGAATGTCTTTCTTTTGCAATTAAATCTCTCGCTTTTTTTAGTCCCGAGTAGATTTCGGCTACCTCCGCTCTTTCGTCGGGCGTCAGATACGCGTTTCGCGAACTCATAGCCAAGCCGTCTTTTTCGCGGACTATCGGATGGACGTCGATTTCCGTCGTCAAATTTAAATCGCGCGCCATTTGTTTTAGCACCATAACCTGCTGAGCGTCTTTTTGTCCGAAAATCGCAATGTCGGCAAGCGTTATGTTGAACAATTTAAGGACAACCGTGCAAACGCCGTCAAAATGCGTCGGGCGAATTTCTCCCTCGAGAACGGTTGTTATTTTTCCGCAGTTTATTTTTGTATCGAAGCCGTCGGGATACATATTTTCCGCGTTCGGCGCAAAAACTAAGTCCGCGCCGCGCTCTTCGCACTTTTTGCAGTCGTTTTCAAATTTGCGCGGGTATTTGTTAAAATCTTCATTAGGAGCGAATTGCGTGGGATTTACAAAAATGCTGACAATAACGACAGTTTTGCCGTCATTGCCGCGAGATTTCGCTCTGTCGATAAGTTTAAGATGTCCTTCGTGCAGGGCGCCCATCGTCGGAACAAGAACGAGCGTTTTTTGCTCGCTCTTGCATTTTTTTGCAAAATTTTGCATTTCCGACGATGTTTTTATTATTTCCAAAATCTTAATTTTCGCTCGGATTTTGGAGTTTTATTCCCTGCTCAGCCAAATATTTTTTAAGCCCCGAAACCGTATATTCGCCAAAGTGTACCATAGTCGCCACAAGAGCCGTCGCCGCGTTTGCTACTGTAAGAACTTCAGCCAAGTGTTCGGGTTTTCCCGCGCCGCCCGAAGCAACCACGGGGATTGATACCGCTTCGACTATCTGTTTTGTTAAGCTTATGTCGTAGCCGTCTTTTGTTCCGTCGGCGTCAATCGAATTTACCACAAGCTCGCCTGCGCCCAATTTTTCGCCGCGCTTTGCCCACTCAATGGCGTCAATTCCCGTAAAAGTTCTGCCGCCGTCTATTACGACTTCGTAGCCCGTCGGGATTTTATCGCTTTTTTCGACTTGTTTTACGTCCATTGCAAGCACAACGCGCTCGGAACCGAATTCTTTTACGCAATCGCTTACAAGCTGAGGATTTTTTACCGCCGCGCTGTTAATGTTAACTTTTTGCGCGCCCGCCGCAATTACCTTTTTGCAGTCTTCTACGCTTTTTATTCCGCCGCCGACCGAGAACGGGATTGTTGTCTGTTCAGCCACGCGTTTTATAAGGTCAATCATAATGTCTTTGTTGTCGCTTGTCGCGGTAATATCATAAAACACCAACTCGTCGAGCCCTTGTTTCATATATTCTTTCGCTCTTTCTACAGGGTCGCCGATTTCCTTTGTATCGACAAATTTCACACCTTTAACAAGCTTCCCGTCTTTAACGTCCAAGCAGGCAATAATTCTTTTTTTACACATATATCCATCCTTTCTTGTGTTTTTCTATAGAAAAAATAATATTCGCCGCAAAAAAGGGGCGAAAAAAATTCGCCCCTCTGTTAAAAAAAATCCTTATATCAATCTGCCGTTATCTGACAATTACTTGTCTAACCAACTGCTGATTGTTATTTACACCCTGAATTCTTACAACGTGTACGCCTCTTGCAAGGTTGTTAAGGTTAAGCGTATTCATACCTGCAGAAAGATTTTGTCCTCTGAAAGACTGAATTTGGCGACCGCTTACCGTGTAAATACCCACATTGTATGTACCTGCTTGAGCAATGTTCAGGTTAAGTGCGTTGCCGGTAATTCCTGCGATGGAAAGCGCGCGTGCAACGTTTCTGTTTGCTCTGCCTATGCTGACAGGGTCAATCGGGTCAACTCCGCCGAAATCAAAAGGTTGTCCGGTATGAATTCTGAAGTTTCTGAACTCAAATCTTGCTTCCCACGGGTCGGTTCTTACTACGTTAGACCAACCCGGCTGTCCGAATGCTATGGGTCTTGCGTAAGGTGCGAGCGGTTGAATTTCAATAGCAATAACTTGCGATACGTTCACCGATGCGTAATCCATCGGATGATCAACTTCCGGCGGATAGTCAAAGGCTGAAATCGGTATCATTCCCGAATTACGCAACTCCGCTCTGCCGAAATTACCGTTGTCGATGCCGGGATTTTCGTGATTGCTTTGAATTGGGAAGCGGTGTGCAAGCATTACTTCGCGAGCTCTGCCGTCCTCTGTAATCAAACGAATCATTGAAGCGCTTGTTTGTTTGTAATCGAGTTGTATGTGCGTTGCGCTGTTCAACGTTCCCGCGGGAAAGTTAATAACGAAACGAGGTTGGTCGGGAGCAAATGTCGATTGAATACGAATATCGCCGCTCAGATTGTTAAGTGCTCTGCTTGTTGTGTTGTTAGCATCGTTTGGCTGATTTGAAACCCAAGTCCACTCGTTTGGTAATGCGGACGCGGGAAGTATATGCTGTGCTCTTGCTTCTCCTAATGCAACCCAAGTTCTCATACTGTCGATAAGTTGTATGCCTGTTACAAAATGCGCTTGCCGACCCAATGCGTGGTTAACAAAATCTTCCGTTTCTCTCTGACGAACTGTCCAAGTATTCCAGCCTTGTACAACAGGTTGTCCCCAGCCCGGTCTGTTGAAGTCGTTTAACAAAGTAGCAAAGTCGTAAATCGGAGTATAGTAATCCGTGTGTAAACCGAATTGCATAGGCGCTCTGTTTCCCGACATACGCAAATCGAGTGTGTGGCGCATAGTTGCCTGCCAGTTTGCTCCGGTCATACCGTAAAGTATCCAAGTGTTAAAGTCAAAACCTGTTACTTTACCGTGCTGAAGCCAGTGGTCTCTGTCCGAAGCTGTTGTGGGCGTGCCTGAGCCTGCCATAATTGCCGCGTGATTGCTCCAAACATCCGAACGGATATTTGCAGGAACTATAACAGGAGATACGTGAAGCTGCCAAAGCCCGTCGGGCGTTGAATCAACGAACACTCTGTTTCCGCTGCTGAATTGAGTCCAAGAGTTTTGAACCCCGTTGTCGAAAGTATAGGGCCAAAGAAAGTTATGACCTGTTCTGTGCCACTCATAACCTTCTTCTAAGCCCATATCGTAAGTATATCCTGCTCTTTTAAGCGCGTAAAACAAATTGGAGTTTACTTCCAAGCGGGGAGCGCGGAAACCCTGAAGCTGCGCTCTCGGCACTTGCGGGGAACTCCAGCCCACACCACCGTACAATAAAAATAATTCCGAGAAACGAATATATTGATACCACGCATCCTGAGATATTTGACGACCTGCAAAAATAAGCCAGCCGCGGCTTTGAGCCGTATGCCCGACAGCCTGTCCAAACTCCGTAGATTCGCGTATGCTGACACCCCAATTCATTACGTTGTCGTTTGCCGTGCTGAAACCTTCGTTATCCCAGTTGGCAAATCCAAGCTGCCAAGTCCGTCCGCCGGCGGAAATAGTCCTGTTGTTTTCCGACATACCTTGGAATTGAGCGCTTGGTCCTACAAGCGGAGAATTAGATTCCATGTGGTCAATAGTGTGGTTGCCGATTTCACTACCCGCAGCTACAAGTCTTCTAACAGCCGCAGAAATTTGGTTAGTGTTGAATGCTCCGCCTGAGTTAGAGTTAAACTCTCTTCCCCAAGTAACAGCGATCCGTTGGTGAGCGCTGCTTTCTTGAGCAGATGGTCTAAACGCCCCTAACACAGACTGAGCATTATTCCAAGTTCCCGATTCTCTGTCAACAAAAAGTCCCGTAATCATATTAAATACCATAGGAATACCTGACCCCTGCGCTCCGCCCGCAGTTATAGCCTCACCTCTCGCAAGAGCTCTGTAAGCCCACGCAAGCCCCATAGTATTTTGGAACGTCCCGCCTGTAAAACCTTCCAATCTTCCGGCGTTGGCTGTTCCCGCTATCCAAGACGGCATTTCTCCACCAACAAAATTGGCTGTAATCGGAGATGTCGGAGATGCGCGCCATTCGTATTCTGTTCCGCGAGCCCCCGAATACGCGTTGTCGTCCCAGCTGAACATAATGAGCTGTGTCATTTCGCTCGCGCTTCTCCCCGCAGGGTTCCAAGGTGATGGGAACGCATAGTTTACCTGCCCCATCGCCGTTGCGGCTAACGCTAAAGTAGCCCCCACCGCTAAAATAGTTTTACTTCTCATAAAATACCTCTAAAAAAAAGTTAAATTTTTCATTTTACAAAGTGGTTAAAAAAAACGACCGTTTTTTTGCCGCAGTTCTGCACTTCAAAACACTCCCCCAAAAAATGTATCTGAAATTCATAAAATTCCCTTACCCGACAGACGTCGAAAACCAAGAAAAAACAGGCAGTCGTGAAAAAAATTTGAAAAGCGCACAAAAAAACAAGCGAGACAAACATTCTTGTATTATACTATATAATGTGGTACATAAAAGCGGTGCAAAAAAACGGTGGTTATTTCAATCCGCTTTTAAAAAAACGAAAGATTAAACTTTTTTTAAGAGGTATTTTTATGAGACGTAAATCAATTTTGGCGGTAGGAGCTACTTTAGCATTAGCCGCAACAGTGATGGGACAGGCTCAATTCACGTTCCCCTCACCGTGGAACCCTGCTGGAAGACCTGCTAATCAGGTGCCGCAATTTATTGCAATTACTTGGGACGACAACGCGTACTCAGGGATGACAGGAACAGGATATGAGACGGAGCCCGGCGCAACATTTGCGCAACAGCATTTTGTAGGTTGGCGTAGCCCCGAACCCGGTGCACCGGGTGTGTTTGGTCCTACTTGTGTGCCGACTCCCACTGTATGGAGTGCTTGCAGACCTAATGCTTTTAACATTGTTGAAAGCAATCCTACGGGCAATCAAATTATGATGGGTATGAGTTGGTCGCTCAGAGCGTTTCCAGAAGAAGTCAGAATGACTTATTTTATGCTTGCGGGTTTTTATGTTAATGTGTGGAGCGAACGTTCGTGGGCGGCAACAGGCGTACAGCCGTGGCAAAGTACTCGCTCCGCTTTGGGCTGGTTCACTGGTGAAGAACTTGGCGACCCTGTCGTAAACCCTAATGCGTCCGACGCACAACAGCGCGGATACGAAACTGCCGCTGTTGCTTGGGGACGTGAACACGGGTCGCGAGATGGCGGAGGTACGGTTACTCAAAACAACACCATTTACGCTGTTACAAGAGCTGCGATGCAAAGACATCACGAAATTGCTAACCACTCGCTTGACCATATGGAAGCAAATTCTTGGATCCCTGGCGGAAACCACAAGGATGCTGCCCTCGGTTTCGGACGTTGGGGTGGTGAAGGATTTACAAACCAAGAGGAACTTGACACCACGGATTGGGGACAAGTTATCAACAGAACCACAGAATGGGGTATGACGGGCGTTTCCCTTAATCGTGGTTGGAGAGCATTTGCAGGTCGTCAGTTGAGCTTTAACGCTTGGAGAGGCGCTATTAACCTTTCCGATGACTGGATTAAAAGAGGTAATGGCGGTGATTCAAGAGAAGGCGGCGCAAATTTGGGCGCGGCGGCTATTCGCGGTTGGAGAGCGCCTCGTTTGGAAAGCAACTCAAATATGTTCTTTGCGCTTAAAGCACAAGGCTATCTCTACTCTTCTACATTAGAAGACGGACACGAAATGCACGTAACAGGTCAGAACTTCTTGTGGCCCCACACTCTCGACAACGGAAACCGTAATTCTTGGACACAAGCAGACAGAGGCGCACGCGTTTTCCTTGACACAATGCCCACAGGTCTTTGGGAAATTCCGCTTAACGTAGTTATTGTTCCCGAAACTCACAGACAGGGAGTTACCGATAACTGGAATATGATTAACAGAGCACTCAGAGCCGGCGGTAAAAGCGAATTGCCTGACAGAGACGCTTCGACTTGGGACGGAAAAATTACGGCGTTTGACTTTAACTTGTTTGTTCACCACGCTATGACCCCCGCACAATTTGTTGCAACTTTGCAAAACACAATAAACCTGCGTATGGGACCGGGCGGAAACAGAGCGCCTTTCAACTGGGGAACTCACACCGACTACTATACGCCGATTTACGACAACGGAACATTGCTTAACGACTTTAACCGAAACGACTACGGCTTGGTACTTACAAGAAACACTTGGAGAGACCGTATATCAGCAACGGAACAATGGGTAAACTGGGCATTGGGGCTGAACAATCCCGGCAATCAAGTTGACCCACTTAACGCAGGTCCGAGAGGCAGACAAGCAGTGCAGTTTGTAACAGGGCAAGAGTTGATTGCGGCGGTAAATGCAATGAATACGGCGGGTCAAGCAGCGGCAACAAGACAAACACCTATTGCAAACAGCAGTTTCACTTTGTGGAGAGACGCAAATAACGAAGGCACAGAATTGGGAACAGGTCAGCAATTCCTGACCGCAGGTCCGAACAGAGCAGGTCAGCAACCGAAATTTGTACATTCGTTTGCGCGCGGTACATACAATGATATGACGCACATTTCACTTAGTTATCGTTCACGCACAGCGACCGCAGTTCGTTTGATAAGACAAGACGCAGACGGTAATGCATTACCTGTTCGTGAAGTTATTCTGGCGCACAGATTTCCACAGATTGGTTGGAACGGAATTGAGAATACCAACTTTGAAACGCCTAGAACCGGTACGAATGACGCAGACAACTTGCGCGCTTCAGGTATGATTCCGCTTACTTCGTTTGACTTTGAGCAGTATTTTGAGGGCACAAGAAACTATTCGTCGATTAACCCTGCGGATATTGTCGGAATTGAAATCGCTCCGCTCGCACCGGCAAACGTTACACCTCTTCATGGTCAGACCCCGACTTTTGCTGAGAGACTTACTGATTTTGAATTAGGGTTTCACTTTGCAAACATCGTAATCCACAGAGGAACTCCGTTTCAGTGGGACGCAGATGACTTGCCACCGCCTGCAGGTATTACCAACAGAGTAGGCAGAGCAGGCGCTCGTGCGCTTTCAATCGCAGGACTTACAACAAACAGCCTTCGTTTGAACATCGCTCAAGCAGGTACATACAACATCGGTATCTACACTGTAAACGGTCGCCAAATTCAATCTTTCAGAGGAGAAACTCTTTCTGCAGGTATGAATACGCTTAACCTTAACAACCTTGCAAGAGGCGTCCACGTTGTAAGAATTCAAGGCGTAAACAACAATCAGCAATTGGTTAGACAAGTAATTGTCAGATAATTGTTTGAGTGTGTTTTAATAAAAAAGCGGGAGGCGAATTTTTGCCTCCCCTTTTTTGTTTTGGCATTTAGTATTTTATGTTTGGAAGTGGAGGGTTTTGATGGGTTTTAGTGAAAGATTGGCAGGCTTGCTTTTTGATTTGTCGCGATTTGTATTTGCAACAGTTATTGTTGGTCGCTTGTTTGTCAGCGCAGGAAATGCGCAAATAACCGATGGTGATTTTATAGTAGCGATAATAGTCGCGTCGGTTTCTTTGATTAGTGGATTTGTATTTGACAAACTATCTTCAAAAGGAGGTAAAAAATGAGTTTCGGTACTACGGTTTTGGTCGTGTTTCTTTGTGTTGTTGTTATTGGTGCTTTTTTTGTAGCAATAGAGCGCAGAGACATAATTTTAAACGGCGGATTAGCAACAGCATAAAAGCAGAGGCAAATGAGTTTCGTGTTAGATTAAAAATACGGGGAGATTATTATGAACTTTGTAGTTAATTCCTTTAAAGATTTCTTGGGTTTTCGAGATATTAAGGCATATCATCCTCAAATAAATAAGAACTTGACTATGGCTCATTCTGCAGGAAGCATTGAACTCCAACTCGGATATTATGTTGAAAAAGAAGACATTGACGCACTGCGATAGTCAGTTATCTTTTGCAAAATTTTCCATTTTTATAAGTTAAGGTAATAGCATAATGGTTAGACAAATAATTGTCAGATAATTGTTTGAGTGTGTTTCAATAAAAAAGCGGGAGGCGAATTTTTGCCTCCCCTTTTTTGTTTTGGCATAACGTATTTTTTATTTGAAAAGGAGATTTGCTATGAAGTTTTGGAGTAAAGGACGGCGCGAACATTTAGCTGCTTGGTTTAATGTCCTTAGTGGCGGTGCTTTTGTTGGCGGTGTTATGTTTAATGTTTTGGGAGCAGGGCAAGATTTGTATTTAGCGGGAGTAGGTTTAGCTCTTGTGTTGTTTTTCTTTTTGTTAGGTTTTATTTTGAAAGGTGGCGAATAATGGAAGGGTTTCTTATTATAGGCGGCGGAGCAGCTGCATTTGGAGTAGCGTGTCTTGTGTGGATAAAACTTGAAGACCTTAAATATGGCAAAATTGGCAACGGCTTAGCGGTAGCAACAGCATAAAACGAAAGGTATAAAATGTCAAAAAGAATATTGATTACAGGTGGAGCGGGATTTTTGGGTTCGCATTTGAGCGAAAAATTACTTAAAATGGGGCATAGCGTTATTGCCTTGGACAACTTTTTCACGGGAAACAAGCGAAACATAATTCATCTGAAAAATTATGACAACTTTGAATTTATTCGCCACGATGTTACAAATCCGATTATGCTCGAAGTTGATATGATATACAACTTGGCGTGTCCGGCAAGTCCTATTCACTATCAGTACAACCCCGTAAAAACCACGAAAACAAGCGTGATGGGCGCAATAAATATGCTCGGACTTGCAAAAAGAGTGAAAGCGCGCGTTTTACAGGCAAGCACCTCCGAAATTTACGGCGACCCTCTGCCCGAATTTCATCCGCAACAGGAAACTTATTGGGGCAACGTGAACCCGATAGGTATTCGCAGTTGCTACGACGAAGGAAAACGCATTGCCGAAACGCTCTTTTACGATTATCACCGTCAAAACAAAGTCGATATTCGCATTATCAGAATTTTTAACACATACGGACCTCGGATGCACCCCAACGATGGACGGGTTGTGAGCAATTTTATAGTTCAGGCGCTTCGTAATCAAGATATAACAATATACGGAAAAGGCGACCAAACGCGTTCTTTCTGCTATTGCGACGACTTGCTTGAAGGTATGTATCGACTTATGGAAAGTAATTATGCCGCTCCCGTAAATATCGGAAATCCCAACGAATTTACCATCCTCGAACTCGCAAAAAAGGTGATAGAAACGACAAATTCAAAATCAAAACTAATATATTGCGACCTGCCGAGCGACGACCCCAAACAGCGCAAACCCGACATCTCTCTGGCAAAAAGAGAATTGGACTGGACGCCAAAAATAGAACTCGAAGAAGGACTGAAATACACAGCGGCATATTTCGACGACCTGCTGAAAAAAGAGCCCGACGCGTTTGCTGAAGTTCGTTGATGGCGGAAAAAATTTCCTAATATTGTAATTTGTAGGGGCAGGTTTGAAACCTGCCCTTGCTTTTTTTTACAAAACAAAATACTTGGCACATATTTTGCATATAAACAAAAAATTAAACTAAACCCAAAAACACACGGAGGTGTTATAATGAGTTTATTTGCAACTATGAACCTCGCCAATTCGGCGCTTCACGCAAGCCAACTTGGTATAAACGTCGCAGGGCATAACATTGCCAATGCCGACAGACCGGGCTTTTCGAGACAAAGAGTGGAACAACACGCGATGTATCGCAGAAGCGCGCCGTTCGGGCAACAAGGATTTGGCGTAACCGTATCGGGTATAACTCGTATAAGAAACGAATTTATAGACACGCAAATCCGCCGTCAATCATTTGAACTCGGAAAGCACAGAGCTATCGACAGCGCGCTCGAAAGTATGGAAAATATCGTACGCGAGCCGAGCGATACGGGTATTCAGGAATTTATGAACAGATTTTTCAACTCTTGGGATACTTTGGCGCAAAACCCTGCGGATATTTCGGCAAGAAGAAATTTGATTGCAAACGCGGATGTGCTTGTGGACGTATTCAGAAACGTCGCCTCGGAGTTGCACAACTTAAAAACATCGAGAAATGCCGATATTGTCAGCGTTGTCGGAGAAATAAACATTATTGCAAGAGATATTTTTAATCTCAATACCGAGATTTCCATAGCAGAGGCAAACGGCGGAAACGCAAACGATTCGCGGGACAGGCGCGATTTTCTTATGAGACGCCTTGCGGAACTTACGGATTACGACTATATCACGGACTCTACGGGGCAGGTATCAATAAGTATGAACGGACATATTTTGGTTTCTGCGGTCAGTGTAAATACAGTGGAAATTTTTTCACCGCCCAACGTTATAACCGATTCTCAGGGCTTTGCACAATTTGGTTTGCGAATGGTTAACGGTCGCGGGGTAATAACGCCTTCGGGCGGAGAACTCGCAGGATTGTTTGCCGCACGCGACGTTTTTATACCGAATATGGAGCGACAGCTCGACCAGTTGGCGGCAGGTTTGGTTGCCGCGGTAAATGAGCAACACAGAGAGGGTTTTAACCTTCGCGGACAATCTGGCTTTAACTTTTTTGATCCTCAGGGGATTACCGCGCGAACCATAAGTGTTTCCACGGGCATTACAACCGACCCGGGAAATATTGCGGCGGCAGGCGGCGGCGGAATTATGAGCGATTTAAGACGAAATGAAATTCCGGCAGGCGGAATGTCGCCGATAGGAACACCGTTTTTACTGTCTACTATCGACGGCTCAGATGGTTGGAATAGTACAACCGACCACGACACAGACCGCGCAAGAAATCTTGTAGCAGGAACGGTTGTTGTAAGCATGCCGTTGACACCGCCCGGCAGCGGTCAAATTCAACTTGTAGAGGGTCGGGATTTTCGCGTAGATTATGTTTTGGGGACTATTCAGCTTCTTGCCGACCAAAACGGCGTCAACCAGTACGAAGGCGTTGACTTGGAAATAAGTTTTAGATTTGTTACGGGAGGTTTTGAGGGCGAGGGAGGTAATATGAACGCTCTTGCCATATACGAACTTCGCCGTGCGCCGCTTATGGGAAATACCAACATATTCGGCAATCCCACATCGACATTCAGTGAGTTTTACGCCGCGTCGGTTGCGCAGTTGGGTTTAGACAGAAGAGAAGCGACCGCAAACGTAAACACACGCCAATTTTTGATTGACGGATACGACGAACATCAGGACAGTATCGCAGGAGTTTCGCTCGACGAAGAAGCGGCAAACATAATGAGATTGCAATATTCGTATCAGGCGGCGGCAAGAATTTTCTCATCTGTGCAGTCTATGCTGGACATTTTGCTGAATTTGTAAAAAAGAACGGTTGGCACGAGTTTTGAATATAAACAAGGGAATGGAACAGTTTTTTCAAGGAGGAAAAAAATGCAAAGAATAACAATGTTGTCGGTTAGTCGACAAACACAAAATGTTATCCACACCAAATTTGCCGAGTTGTCGAGATTGCAGCAACAGCAAGCGACAGGAAAGTTGCTTAACCGTCCCAGCGACGGACCCGCGCAAGTGTCGAACGCGCTCAGGCTCAGAACTCAATTGGACAAGCTGGAGCAAAGCGAGGCAAGTATTCACGACGGTCTTGCGTGGATGGAATTGACCGACACCAATATGACAAGTATGATTTCTCGCATTCATCGCGCTCGTGAGTTGGGTCTTCAGGCTGATACCGACGCTTTGTCGCCTGCTCAACGCGCATACATTGCCGACGAGATAAGAGAGCTGACAAATCAAATGGTTAATATTATGAATCAGCGCTACAAAGGCAATTATATTTTCAGCGGCACTCATACCAATTTACCTCCTGTAATATCAGTAGTTTCCGACAGAAACGAAGCGAATGTCCGAGGAAACAGAATGTTTACTTTTGATACAAGTTCCCCGATTTGGGATCCGACGGGCGGTCCGAATGGAATAGGAGCGTTTCCTCCTGTTCAGATTTTGGATCCTAACGGCAGTAGCACGCCTCCTTTTGTCGCCGCCGGAAAAATAATTCCCGGCTCTGTAGAAATCGTAGCAGGCGGACAAAATATGAGAGAAGGCATCGACTTCAGAATTGATTATATGAACGGCACCATAGAAATGCTTCCTCTGCGAAATGTAAACGGGCTTCTTATTCACCGAGATATGGGCTTCACTCCTCCTGTCGACACGCTTATTGACGCAAACGGAGATGAAATCGACGAGGACGGAAATCTTGTTGCGACTGGTCTGTCGGGACTTACACCGTCTTTCAGCAATCCTTTGTTGGCGGGTAATTTCACACACGGCAACGTTCCCGGTTATCCCGGAAATCCGGGCGATAACGGCGGCGGGCTTCAAGTTCGTATGACGCGTTTGGACGAGAGCAAAGATTTTTATGGGAATAATATTTCCACCGACAGAAAAATTTTCCGCCAAATTGAAGAAGGGGTCACCGTTCCCATAAATATTTCTACGCACGATTTGCGAGTGAATAACGATATTGACATTTTTACATCGCTTATTCGGTTGGGACAGGGCATTATACACGGCAACAGCAGTGAGATAAACGGCGCGATTGCTTGGTTAGACCAAACTATGCACAATATTCTTTCGGCGCAATCGACAAGCGGCGCAATAATGAACAGATTAAGCACAACTTTGGAGAGAAACGAAATTCAGCAGGTAGAAGTGGACAGACTGCGTTCAAACGTCGAAGACGCGGACTATGCGACCACGATAATGCAGTTCTCTGTAAAGCAGACGGTGTTTAACGCCGCTTTGCAATCTACGGCAAGACTTATGCAGATGAGTTTGATGGACTTTCTGAGATAAGATAACTTAGGGATAAAAACGAAAACCAAGGAGGGCAAAATGCCAAAAATAAACACGAATACACAAGCGATGCTTTCAGCGGGAGCGATTAAAAGAACGCAACGTTCGTTGACAATATCGCTTGAAAGATTATCTACGGGTAATTCAATCAACAGGTCTTCGGACAACGCCGCAGGGCTTTCGGTTTCGGAGCAGTTGAGAATGCAGGCAAACGGACTTGCGCAAGGAAACCGCAATATTAACGACGGTTTATCGCTTTTGAATATAGCGGAAGGCGGAATTGTAGAAATACAGAATATGCTCCACAGATTACGTGAATTGGCGGTTCAGGCATCGACTGCGACAATGCACGACGACCAAAGGGAATTTATTCAATTGGAAGTAAATCAACTTGTTAATGAAATAGACAGAATTGCCGCTTCGACCAGATTTAACGGTAGGTCTATGCTTAACGGAACCCCGGGAGTTCAGGGAACTTACGACTTTAATCCGTGGGAACACCCCGACGGCGGCATAATTCACATAGGTGCAAATCACACAACAGAACACGACACCAGCGACGTTTTGAACGTACGCTTTACTGCGGCAAACAGCGAGGCGCTCGGTCTGAGAGACCCCAACGCAAGAGACGAGCTGTTTCCTAATCCTAACTTTGACCCTGCCGCTATTCCTCCCGATCCGGATGCGGTGGAATTTTTTGAGGTAATAAGTTTTCTCAGCTCTGCAGAAGCACAGGCGGCAATCTCAATTCTTGACACCGCGTTGGACAGCGTCAGCAGACTTCGCTCAAACATAGGTTCTTACTCAAACAGGCTCGAACACGCGCTTGCATCACAGGAAAACGTTTTGAGAAATGTAGAGTCGGCAGAAAGCCAAATTCGCCACGTGGATTTTGCAAAAGAAACGGTACAATTTACACGTCTGCAAATTCTTAATCAAGCGTCTACGTCAATGCTCGCACAGGCAAATTCGCTTCCGAACACTATCTTACAGTTGCTTAATTAGGAGTAAATAACTGACAACGAACTCACGAAAAATCGGAAACGACGGCGAAAACAAAGCCGTCGATTTCCTTTTACAAAACGGTTATAAAATAACTGAGCGAAACGTTCATTTCGGCAAATTCGGCGAAATAGATATTATCGCCTTAGATAAAGACGGCACAACCGTTTTTGTCGAAGTGAAATATAATCGCAGCAGTTCAAGCGCTTTCGGAGCGCCCGAATTTCGCATAAATCAATTAAAAATCAGGCAGTTAATAAAATTGGCGCAGATGTATATCCGCAAAAACAATTTGCACGGAAAACCCGTTAGAATAGACGCTATAGCTATTGACCCAAGCGGTATTCGGCATTACAAAAATTGCACATTATAATATCTTCTCGCTTGTTCTTGAATTTTCTCCGTAATCTCTTATTTTGACGCTTTTTGCCGTTTTTTCTAAATACGCCTTAAATTCTTTCAGAAAACTGTCGTCGTGGTTTTGATTTTTGAAAAAATCTATATCGAGCACTTCAAATTTTGTGCGAAATTTCTGCAAAAAAATGTCCATACCCTCACAAATTTCGGCAATTTCTTCAAAGTCGTCTTTTTCTATGATTTTCGGAGCGACGGTTATTCGCAGTTCGCCTTTTGTTTTTCTGATAAGTGAAGCGGTTTTCAACAGATTTTCTCTGATTTGTGTTTCGTTTCCGCTCGCGCCGAGAAATTGTCGGTATTTTTTCGGCGTGGTTTTTATGTCCAACGCCAAATAATCAATGTCGCAATTTCTCAGAGCGACAGGGTTAAGCCCGTTTGTGTCTAATTTTACTTTGTAGCCGAACTTTTTTATGTATTCGACAAGTTCGGGCAATTTTTTGTGAATTGTCGGCTCTCCGCCCGTTATTACCACTCCGTCGAGAACATTTTTGCGCCGTTTCAAAAAATCAGCCAATAATTCAGGGTCGATTTGCGGCGTTTTTCCAAAAACAATATCGGGATTTTGGCAATAAGGACAACGCAAATTGCACAAAGAATAAAAAAGGACGGTCGAAACCGTCCCCGGAAAATCATTTCCTGAAAATTTGTTTAATCCGCAGATTCCGTCGAAGATATTACTCACGCAAAAACCATCGCCGCTTGCACTAATTCTTCTTTTTTGCAAGTTTCGGGCTCTGACTTTACAAAACTCGGAAAACCGCTGTTTCGGTCATAAGTTTTTCTTTTACCGAATTCCTCTTTCTTACCTTCGTTCCAATTCTTGATGGGGCGATAATAACCCACTATCCGAGAATAGATTTCCGTTTCTTTTCCGCAGTATTTGCAAGTTGCGTGTTCACCCGAAAAATATCCGTGATTTTCGCAAATCGAATAAGTCGGCGATATGGTAAAATACGGAAGTTTGTAGCCGTTCGCTATCTTTCTTACGAGCGCGCTGACCGTTGCGGGGTCTTCAATCGCCTCACCTGTAAAGCCGTGCATAACCGTTCCGCCTGTATAAAGGGTCTGCAATCCGTCCTGCATATCAAGCGCTTCAAAAATATCGTCGGTCGCTTCTACGGGCAACTGTGTGGAATTGGTGTAATACGGGTTCTTTCCGCCCGGTATTGTCATTTCGGGATACAGTTCTTTGTCAATTCCCGCAAGTCTGTGCGATGTTCCTTCGCCCGGCGTTGCTTCCAAGTTGTAGAAATGCCCAGTTTTTACTTGATATTCCGTCAAACGTTCGCGCATATATTCAAGCGCTTCTTTGCAGAATTCGCGCGCCTCGGTGTCAAGCATATCCTTGCCCATAAAGTTAAGGCAAGCTTCATTCATTCCTATAACTCCGATTGTTGCAAAGTGATTTTTGAGTTTTGTAGTCCCCAAATATCTTCTGGTGTAGGGGAAAAGCCCTTCGTCGAGAAGACGGATTACGGTTTCGCGTTTTTTCTCCAAAGAGTCGCGCGCAATATCCATAATTCTGTCTAAAGAGGCGAAAAACGCTTTTTTGTCTCCTCTTGTAAGGTATCCGATTCTCGGCATATTTATAGTGACAACACCGATTGAACCCGTTTTATCCGCAGAGCCGAAAAGTCCGCCGCCGCGCTGACGAAGCTCACGCAAATCCAAGCGCAAACGACAGCACATAGAGCGTACATCGGACGGATTAAGATTTGAGTTTATGAAGTTCTGGAAGTATGGCGTGCCGTATTTCCCTGTCATTTCCCAAAGAAGCTTTGCGTTATCGCTTTCCCAGCCGAATTCTTTTGTAAGGTTATAGGTCGGGATGGGATACATAAATCCGCGTCCGTTTGCGTCGCCTTCAAGGAAAATTTCCAAGAACGCTTTGTTTATCATATCCATTTCTTTTTGGAAGTCGCCGTACGTTTTTGTTATGGTTTCGCCGTCAACAATTGTTTCTATCGGTTTGCCGCCGACAATAGCCGCTTGGTCTTTGAGGTCGCTTGGAACAACCCAGTCGAAAGTAACGTTTGTGAAAGGCGCTTGCGAGCCCCAACGAGACGGAATGTTAACTCCGAATACGAATGACTGAATAGCCTGTTTTACTTCTTTGTAGGACAAGTTATCGACCCAGACAAACGGCGCCAAGAAAGTATCGACAGACGAAAACGCCTGCGCGCCCGCCCATTCGTTTTGCAAACAGCCCAAGAAATTCACCATTTGCTGAACAAGCGTGAAAAGGTGTTTTGCAGGAGATGAGGCTATTTTATTTTCTACGCCGCCAAGCCCTTCCGAGATAAGATCGCGAAGCGACCAGCCCGCGCAATATCCCGAAAACATTTGTAAATCGTGGATATGCATTTCACCGCTTCTGTACGCTCTTGCGATTTCTTCCGAATAAATTTCGTCAAGCCAGTAGTTTTTGGTGACTTCGCTTGAAGCGTGCAAAATAAGTCCGCCTATAGAATAGTTGATATTGGCGTTTTCTTTGGCGCGCCAGTTCTTTCCTTTAAGATAACCATCGAAAGTTTCTTTAATTCCTATAGTTAACTTTTTAGCGTTTCTTTGTTTCATGTGCAGGTTTCTGTATGATATGTACGCTCTCGCGGCAGTGTTATATCCGCTGTTCATAAGAACGTTTTCTACAAGATCCTGAATGCCCTCTACCGACGGGATGTCGTTAACATTGAATTTTTTAGCGATTTCTTCCTCTACTCTTATCGCTAATTTTTCCGCAAGTTCCGGGTCAACTCCCCCTGTTGCCTTAATTGCGCCCCAGATTGCACCTGCAATCTTCTCTCTGTCGTAAACAACCAATCCGCCGTCTCTTTTTTTTACCGTCTTAACCATATATACGGTATCCTCCCTTTATTTATTAATTCTTTGAATGTTTTCAACACAACATATTGTTATATATCGGACAAACAAAATACGATAATCCTACAATGAAAAGCGGAAAAAATATGCATTTTTTTAATTTTGTTTTCAAGTCCGCTTGCCAAGCAGGTTTTGAGCGTATTACTTAAAGATTTACTGTAAGGGGCACAATATATTGTGCTTGTTTTTGCGGCAATACAGTATGCGGCACTTTGCGGAAACAGCTGATTTATCAACAAAAATGTTGAAAACTTGTTAATAACTTTCTTTTTTTTGCGAATTGTTGTTAGTTTAGTATAAAAGCTACTAAACAGATGACCACTACATATAGTGGTTAGGTTTTTATCAACATCTTTTTGAAAACTTTGCACGCATATTCGGGCATTTAGTATTTTGTTTTTGGAAACAGAGTATTCTTTTCAAAAACGAAAATGAAGAGGGCGATAATGCAAAAGGTTATGATTAAGATTGGCGGCTCGACGGTAAACAGTTCGGGATTTTTAAGCGAAATGGCAAAAAGTATTTACGACTTGCAAAAAAATGGTTTTGGCGTAAGCGTCGTTCACGGCGGCGGCAAAGACATAAACGAAGAATTAGGACGACTAAACAAGGAATTCGTGTTTGTGGACGGACAGCGCAAAACGGACGAGGAAACAATGTTTGCCGTCCAAAGAGTATTGTCGGGCGACGTAAACAAAAGGATAGTAAACGAATTGTTGAAACAGGGCGTAGCCGCCGTAGGAATTTCGGGCGTTGACGCAAACACGGCTACCGCAAAAAAATTGCTTTCTTCAAGCGGCAACGATTTAGGCTTCGTCGGCGAAATAGAAAGTGTAAACACGAAACTTTTGGATTTACTGAGCGATAACGGTTTTGTAGCGGTAATTTCTCCCGTCTCGCGCGATAACGCGGGCAATATATACAATATTAACGCAGACGGCGCCGCAAGCGAAATCGCCGCATTCTTAAACGTAGATTATTTAATGTTCGTAAGCGACGTTTCGGGCGTAAAAATCGGCGGAAAAGTCGCGAAAAAAATAGAAATCGGCGAAATCGACGGTCATATAGCAAGCGGCGAAATAACAGGCGGAATGATACCCAAGATAAACGGCGCGCGAGAATCTATTATAAAAGGCGTAAAAAAAGTCCACATCTGCGGTTGGAACGGTGAAAAAACGCTTTTGGAAGAAATGAGCGATAAAGCAACGGGGACGACGATTTATAGAAAATAATCGTCGGGGCGTATGCAATACGCCCCGACAAAAATTATCTCACCGCCCGAAAAACCGCCCTCATCGGGGCAGGGTAGCCCTCGATTGTTTTGGAATTATCGTTCGGGTCAAGAAAATCTTCAAGCGACTCAAAATCCATAAAATCGGTTTTTCGTTGCTCTTCGGTTGTTGTTATACATTTGTCGAGCAGTTTTATTTCTCTGAAATTCAGCGAATTCAGCAACTCTTCCACTCTTTTTATTGACGGAATTTCGTAAACATTGCGCATTTTTGCGTATCTTCCCTTTGGAAAAAGCCCGTCGGGGAATTTTTCGTCGTCGATAATTAACGTTTCAAGAATAATTTCGCCGTTATCTGCAAGCAAATCGTAAATATGCAATAAATGCTCTTGGGGATTTTTGTGATGATAAAGCACGCCCATAGAAAAAATGATGTCAAAAATCGGCAATTTCTGCGGCAAATCCTTTTGCGCGAGCGGTAGAATTTTCACAGGGATTTGCGGACAAAGAATTGCTGCAATCTGCGCCTGAAAATAAGAATAAAGCGACGGGTCAACTCCCAAAACAAATTTTGCGCCGCCAAGAGCCGCACGATACGCATAATACCCGTTTCCACAGCCGATGTCAAGGATTTTTTTGTCGGAGAAATAAAAATGCTTTTCGAGGCGCTCCCATTTGAAGTCGCTTCGCCATTCGGTGTCGATGTCGATGTCGAGGATTTTCCAAGGTCCTTTTCGCCAAGGCATAAATTGGCGCAGGGCGGCGATTATCGTTGCATCCGTAGGGGCAGGTTTCAAACCTGCCCTTACATCACCGACAGAAATCACTACCTTCCCATCTTCAACAAAACATTTGCATTCTTGGTTTTGCGCGAGTGTTTGCAATGCTGATAGCCATTTTTCCGTATTTCCGTTTGCGGCTATGTTTTTTTCGATGACGGGTGAAACGGAATTTAGCCAAGGTTGTAATTCGTTGAGCATATTAAAAAAAACCTCATTTTTCTCGTTGCATATAATTTTGTCTATTAAATAGTAATCGTCGATAAATGTTCACCATATTTGTCACTATACACTTCTATTTGATAACCATCATAAAAATTTCTTGCCCAAATCAGTTCTGTTACACGAATAAAATATCTATACCAAAATCTTTCACCTAAAATTTTAAGGCTCAACTTATTTGTTTCTACAGCGCGTTTAATTTTTTCTTCAATTATTTTGTTCACATTGCTTTCCTCTCGTCTCACTCAAAATCTATTTCAATATTTGCAATCTTATCCAACTCTTCCGAAATACTTTTTTTGATTTGTTCTATTTTACGATATTTTTCGGCAATGTCTTTTTGAGCAGACAAATCAAATTCTCCTTTTGGGTTTATGGGAATTTTAAAGTTGATATTCAATAAATCTTTTTTTGATAAATTATTGTTTGCTCCAAAACCTTTTGAGTTTAGTTCTTTATAAATAATTGAAAACAAAATTTCTTCATAATCTTCAATAAGTTTATATTTGTATTCATCTTTTAACTCTATTTTGGTAATTCTTTGATTCAAATATCCTTCTTCTCCATACCATTTTTTTAAATTAAAACCTGCAGCACCAGATAAAGATAATAAAAAATCTCCTTTTCTTACTAAATATCTTTCTTTATTAATTAAAGCATAATCTTGTGGAATCCTGACTTCTTTAGGCTCTGATTTTTCATTTACATCTTGTATTCTTATTAATTTTATCGCATTTTTATTTGTTGTATATATTGATGATGGGAACGCAAAGCCGTCTTGCAAATTCATAAGCATTGCAAGGTTAATTTCAGAACAAACAAATTCCATTCCAATCTCAACATTCAATTCTCCTATCTGCTTTTTGTAGTTCTCTATTCTCTCTCTTAACTCAGCAATATATTCGTGTTTTTCGGCAACTTCATTTTGTTTTTCAACGTCAAAATTTCCGTCTTCATCAACGAACATATCAATTTCAACATTTTCAACCATTGACGGATAAACTTTAGTAAATTCGTCCTCTCCTTTTTCGCCTTTTCGCCCTTTCGCAAGTTCCCTTAATTTAGGCTCGAGAGCAGATTTAATATATTGAATGTTTATGTTTTCTTGTTTTGGTCGCAATAGTCCTCTATCAGCATTTATTGAAAACTTTCCATCAATTAACATTATATAACCAGCAAAACCGTTTGTTGCCCAAGTTAAATATTTTCCGTTAAAGTCAAATGTGTTAATTAACGTAAGAGGCGCATTATTCGATGCAGAATAAACGGGATAATCTCCTTTGTTTGCATTTCCATATTTTTTTGTATATCTTGATCTGCCTCTATCAATGTCAAACAAATCTATAATTTTGTATGGTTTCTTTTTTATATTAGATTTTTTTTTTTCGGATAGTTCGCGTATCTCTTCTTGGAAACCTTTTATTGACAATGCAATATCTTCAACCATTGCAGAAAATTCAAACAATCCAACTTTTTCTTTTTTCTCACTAATACCTAACTCTATTTTCTCTTCTTCCGACCACCATTTATCGACTATCCAGCTTTGCTCTATTGTTTCATCAAATTTGGAGAAAGGAAAAATCTTACATCTTTTGTCTGTGTTTATTTTATCAAAACTCGCTTTGTTTCCTTTGAAAAACGAATACAATGTAATTGCTTCGCTTAAATCGTCTTGCTCTATGTTAAAACGATAAACATCTCTGCTTTCGCCTATTTCGCTTACCAAATAAGTAAATACGGGCGCGTTTTGAATTTCTTTTTTATCCGTTTTCTTTGTAAGGCACAAAATGTATGTCTTTTTATTTGTTGTAAAAAACGTGTTTAACGGTAAAGAAATAATACCGTCAATAAAACATTCGTCAATTATAAATCGGCGTAAGTTTTTGTCATTATGACGGTTAAAAATTCCGTCAGGAACAACAACGAATGCTTTTCCATTAGGTTTTAATGCCCTGACAATCCACTCCATAAACAAACCCTCAACACCCATTGCATTGATTTTGTAATAATTTAAAAGTTCGCCGTCTTTTTTGATTTCCTCTTTTAGATTGCTACTGCCACTTGTTACGTAAGGGGGATTAGTAAAAATCAAGTCATATTTTTCTTCTGCTGGCTCAGAAAGAGTGCCTAAGATAGAATTTGTCTTAAGTGTAAAACTTTCATTGAAAAGTTTTGAAAACTCTTTTGTCAAACCTGCATTTTCCTTGATCAAATCGGAAAAATAAATCAACATATTGGCTTTTGCCAAAATAATTGTTTTTTGTTCGTCTTTATCAAAACCTTTATCGAAGCCTTGAATTGTTATTTTGGGCGTTATTCCTTTTGAATTTACGTTGTAGAAGTAATTCAATCTACTTATCAGCGGCTCTAACAGAAATTTTCCTACTCCACAAGCAGGGTCGCAAATAGTAATCCCTTCTTTAATATCATCTTTTGCCATTTCTCCAATAGCGCGAATAACTTTAAGAGGAGTAAAGAATTGTCCCCAATTTTTTTTGCTAATACTTTGCTTCAAAAAACTTTCAAATAATTTACTTTTAAAATCATAATCTATATTTTCAAGTTTTCCATAATCTCGAAATCTCAACAGCACTTTTTTGAAAACAGCACTATATCCCGCCACCGACTTTTGGTCTTTGCTGACAAATATCGTTCCATTTATTATGGTAGTTTTGTCTTTATCGCTAGGCGGAAATAATTTCTTTATTTCAGGTCTCACGGTATTTGCATAATATTCAAGTGCTTTTTCTTCAGGATTTTCGAGGTTATAAGAATACCTATCTATTAAATGACCAAAGTTTATACCCTCGCCTAATATTCCTAAATCGCTCAAATATTTAAAAATGAATAACTCTACAAAGGTATATAGGCAATTTTCAGGTGTTGCGCCACTAACAGACCAAATGTCTTGCCAAATTTGTTTTGCTAAATCAGTAGGATTAACTAACTCTTTAGGTTTTATTTGGTCATTTGTTTCATTGATTGAAAATACTATTTTTTCAAGCAAATTTGGTAATTTTTCGTCTTTTTTGTCAAAATTTACCTTTAATTCTTTTTTGCTTTCTTCTTTTATTCTATTTCCTGTGGCAACGTTTATCCAAACCGTTTCTTGTGTATCGGTAGCAATGAATATTTTTGCCCTCAATTTACGAGCAACTTCTAATTCTTGTTTAATCGCCTTGTTCTTTTGTTCAGTTGTCTTAAACTCTGACGGTTTTTTATATTCAATAACAGCAATTACATTTTTGTTCTGCACAATCAATGCGTCTACTTTTTTGTTTTCCTCGCTACCATAATTTACATTCCGAACAATGCCGTGTTCTTTGAGGGCTTTAACTGTCGTTGCGCCAATATTATAGAAATCCCATTTCCCGATTTTCTCGGGATTTTTTATCAAATCTCTTTGCAACAATTCTTCACTCATTAAAATAACCCTTACAAGACTTTACTTTTTTAGGCACAAATTTAGTACAAAATAATAAAAAGCTACATATCAAATGCGGAAAAAAAAGGAATTTGAAAATTTTGTAGAAAAATACTTTTATCAAAACGTAAATTTAGGCGCCTTAATTTTGTTAAAATTAACAGTTATTATCTGAAAAAATCAATTCCTCCTAACAATCTTCACCAACAGCGTTAAAATAAATATTATCGTCGCACAAATAATTATCGCGCCGCCGCTTGGGATTGGGATTTTGAACTCCATCGGCACTATTATTCCCGTAAGCGCGCTTATCGTTGCAAACACAACGCTCCACGCAACAAAGGATTTCAGCGAACGGCTTATGTTTCGCGCCGCCGCGGCTGGGATTATCAAAAGCGCTTCTACCAGAATTGCGCCGACTATTTTAACGCTTGCTACTGTAATAAGCGCTATCAGAACAACAAAAACATAGTCGTAAATTACAACGGGAACGCCTCTGACTTGCGCTAAAACGGGGTTTAGTCCAGACATTATCGTTCGGTTAAAGCCGACAACTCCTGCGGCTATCGCCATAATCGCAATTACCAAAAGCAGGTTTATGTCGTAGTTTGAAGCGGTCAAAATTGAGCCGAACAGATAAGCGTCCAAAATATGGATATTTATGTCTCTTGTTGCGAACATCATTAGCGACGCACCGATTGCCAAGCTTGCCGCCAGAAACACGCCGATTAGAGTATCGTGCGACATTCCGCTCTTGTTTTTGGAGAAATTCAGGAAAATCGCGAATAAAATCGAGAACGAAAAAAGCGAGATGTACGGATTATTCACGGGCTCGCCGAGCAGTATTCCGATGGCAATTCCCGTAAGCGCCGAGTGTCCGATTGCGTTTGAGAAAAACGCCATTCTTTTGGCGACGACCGCCGTTCCGATTGCACCTAAAACGGGACCTATTATAAGCGCGCAAATAACGGAATTTATGACGAACGCAAACTTAAAAGAATCGGGCAAAAGACCGATTTGCACCAAATTTTGTGCCGAATGTCGAATAAAATCAAATAAAAAATCCATAAATTACTCTCCTTGCCGCGATGAAAAGATTTTCAGCAGATTTTTTTCGTCCATAACGCTTTTGGGGTCGCCCGAAAAGACTACGCTTCTGTTTATGCAGGTCACCTTGTCGGCTGTTTTTTGCACTTGAGAAAGGTCGTGGTGTATCCAAATTATTGTTGCGCCGCTATTTTTGAGGTCGCCGATAATCCGCGAAAACGCTTCTGCACCGCTTTTGTCGATGCTGTTCATTGGCTCGTCAAGAATTAGCAACTGCGGGGTCGGAATTAACGCTTGCGCAAACAAAACCCGCTGTCTTTCGCCGCCCGAAAGCTCCGAAAAAAGGTATTTTGCCTTGCTTTTCATATCGAGATTTTCCAAAATTTCATCGACTTGTTTTTTGAATTTTTTGTCTATTCCAAGAAATGCGGGGCGTTTTTGAATGCAAAGCGCAATAAAGTCCAGCACGTTTATCGGAAGCGTTTTGTCTATGTTTATAATTTGCGGGACATATCCGATAACGCCTTTTTTGTCGAGCCACTCGAATGTGATTTTGCCGCTGTGATGCGTGTGCCCCAGAAGCGAACGGATAAAAGTGGTTTTTCCGCCGCCGTTTGGTCCTATAATGCAATGGATTTCGCCTGCGTTCGCTCTAAAATTTATGTTTTTCAGAACCTCGTTTTTTCCGAATGCTACGTATAAGTTTTCTACGGTGATATTTACGCCTTTTTTTGTATCGACTGTCATTTACTGCCGCCTTCCAAGTCTTCTTAGTTCGTCGTTTCCTGTAAATGGAACGGCTTCTCGCCAACCCGCCGCAATCAGCGTTCCTTCGGATATATTGCTTGCGTTGGGAAGCGACCATTCCGCGTTAAACCAGATTGTATATGGGCGAGCGCGGTTCATTCCTATAAATTCGGCGCCGTCCATAGTGTGAAAATGCTCCGTCAAAATCAAAAAGTTGCCCGCTGTATTTTCATTGCTCGACCTGCCTACATAAATTGCGCGGTGAACATTGCCGTGGTCTTGCCTGAAAATCGACCATCTGTGCTGTCCGCGGGCTCGCCAAAGAGCGTCTTCGGTAAACGGAGCAAGCGCCAAATCAGGGTCTTGCAGTTCCGTTATCGAGGGCCAGACTTCGCCGCTTTCGCGATGAAGCGCTTCAATTTCGAGCGCGGCGCTGAAAAGGTCGGAAAAAATCCCTTGGTCGTGTCCCGAAAGTTCCAAAAAAGCGTCCATCTGATGAGGTCTGAGTTGCGCTCTTTCGTTTCTCATAGAGTTATTTACAGCAAATAAAATTTTTGCCGTCGCCAAAATTACAACGACCGACAAAAGCATAAATACTATTTCAAATCTTTGCCTTTTTGGTTGGATTATTACGGTTTCCATAAATTACTCCTTCTTAAAATCATCTCTTTATCGTCTGTTCAAAATCTTTTGTCTTATAGGTGTACCGTCTCTCGACATTAACATAAAAATGTAAACTCCCGCAGATGTGAGCTGAGAATTTATTACTGCGCCGTTTTCCGCAATTCCGTGCGAAACAACTTTTCCGTTCGGCGTTATTATTTGGTAAGGCGTTGGTCTTTGCAACCCGCTTACCGAGATATTTGCTCCCGAAACTGAAATTCTGTAATTTCTTCTAGAACTTTGTCGCGCTCTATTTGGATTTATTGAATTATGGTCCCATTTAACATATTTTTCGTAAAATTCTTTGTAATCGTTATAAAGTTGCCTGCGCGCGCTTAGCGGATATTGGTCGTCAAACGGCGTTCTCTCCACAAACGGGTCCATCGAAAGAAAACTGAAGCATACAAATGTGGTAGTGGCGGTTTGTGTATGGCGTAATGTTTCCTCTATCTCGTTTAATCGCGATAAAACTTCGTTTATGGTTGCGGGCTTTGCTTGCATAACTCCTCTGTCGCCGCTTGTATTTGTAAACAATTCCACATTGCCCCAAAACTCTTTGTCGTTATTTCTGCTTGCTTTTGCTACCGCTTCAAAAAAAGGTGAAATCTGATTTGCCGTCTGTGGCTCAACTCCTACTCCGTCCTGAAGTATAATTATGTCGATTGCGGAGCGCGCCAAGACATAATCCCACATTCTGCCCCATTCTTGCGCGTTTGTCAGTCTGACATTAAAAAACGGCGAAATCGCTAATCTTTTGTCCGATAATCTGTGAACTTCGGTTGCAACGCTGTCTAAAATCCAAGCGAGCAAGTCCCAGTTTTCTTCTTTTTCAAAGCCCAAATTTGCAATTTCTATGGGATAATAAAATCCGCCGAGTGCAGGGTGGTCTCCGTATTGTGCAATTAAATCCTGTACCAAGGCAACGTTTCGCTCTACGTGATAGCGGAAAGTCGCACTGTCTGCGGCTGTTATGTTGTTGTCGCTGACCGCATTCCACCAATTAAATTGCCCTTTTTCGCTTAAATATAAGCCGAGCCAAATATCAACGCCGTTTTTTTGTCCTGCGTCAAGCATTCGTTGAATTGGAGTTATGTTTGAACCTGTCCACGCCTCTATTGCGGGCATCCACGAATTAACGGGAATGCCGTTTATGGGAGTTAAATTATGATTATAATAGAAAAAATCGCCGTGGGAAGAACCGCCGTAAGCATCGGCAAACCAGCCCATATTTTCTTCGTAATGTCCGACCCACTGAATAAAAAGCATAGTTGCGCCGACATCTGCCATAGATTTTATCCAGTCGTCGTAATGTTCTTGCGTTCTAAAGTTTCCTCGATAATCAGGTATCCCGTATCCAAGCATCGGCTGAACGAAAAAGCCGTTAATGTGTGGTGGGACAGGACTCGGCATCCACTGAGCAAAGCTTATGCTGAAAAAAACAAGAAACGTCGTCAAAAACTTGAATTTCATAATAATCCTCCCGTTTATCAGGCGTTCTCTTTGCTCAAATCGCTGTAAACCCTGTTTCTTCCCGTTTCTTTTGCGGTGTATAGGTGTTCGTCGGCGATTTTCATGATTTTTTCGAAAGAGTCGCCCATTACGGGGAGCATTGAAGCCGCGCCTATACTTACCGTAGTAGTCGTAATTTTGCCTGTTTCGGGAACTTTTACGCGAAGTTTTTCGACCTCTGCGCGAATTAACTCGCCCAAATGCACCGCTCCCGCCAAATCGGTATTGGGGAGCAATACACCGAATTCTTCGCCGCCAAGTCGCCCCGGGAGGTCGGACGGTCTGTGAAGCGCTCTTTTCAGGACTGTCGAGAGGGCAATCAGAAGTTTGTCGCCTTGGGGGTGTCCGTAAGTGTCGTTATAGGTCTTAAATTTGTCCGCGTCAAGCATAAGAAACGCAATCGGTTTCTTATTTCGGATGGCAAGTTTCCATTCGCGACTAAACGTGTTTTCAAAGTGTCTGCGATTGGCAAGCCCTGTAAGTGCGTCGGTTATGCTCAGTTTTTCTATGGTTTTCATCTGAGAAATAATAGGCGCGATTACCGTTAATCTGATAAGCACAAAAAGGATAAAAAGTCCCAGAAACATTAAAAATCCTGCCGCCGCCGCCGCATATTTTGTTGCTTCGTTTATTGCGGCAAATACGTCGTCTTCGGGAATAGAAGCCATTACTATAAAAGATTTTTCGGTGTCATTTATCGAAAATTTATGAAATGCGGAGAGCATATGTCTGCCGAATAATTTGTCTTCGCTTGGAAAATTGGTTGCCATAGCGAAATTTGCTTCGGAGCGGGAAAGGTTTTCTTCAAAACGAGGTCTGTCGAACATAGGCACAAATTCCGATATATTTCTGTATATAAGAGACGGGTCGCGCGATGCAATAATGAAGCCGTCGCTCAAAGCCAAAGAGACGAAGCCCCTCGGATTATCCAAAACCGAAAGCCCTGATATAAGCGACAATATGTCGTCCATTGCGTAGTCAACGCCGACTGCCCCTATCGAAAAACCGTTGAAAATAATGGGCGATGAAATGCGCATAAGCAGATAGTAGTCGCCTCTGCCTTGTGCAATTTGCACTTGTGTGGGGGCGGAAATATACGACCTCTGCGTCTCAAAAGGTATTCTGAATTTGTCCGATGTCATAAAATCTCTTGTGTCCGCCGCTACTCTTATGCCGTCGCTTGCCTGCGAAATATGGGTTGCGAATATTCCGTTTACGAATCTTGTGTCGCGTGCAAAATGAGCGTCCTGATTGTCGAACATTCCCGGTGCAAAATTCACAAAAACCGCCTTGTACTCCTGCTTGTTTCTTAGCCAGTCCACCATCATTTCGATTACGCGCCCGCGACTTATGTCTCTGTGGATAATCGATAAATTTCTTGCATTAAGACGCGTGTCGTCGAGCGCTTTTTCAAAAACAAGTTTTATTTGATATGATATTTGCGCACTTTTTTCCGCAAGATACATTTCGACTGTTTTTTGCGAAACGGGTCGAAACAAAAATATGAAAACTGCGCTTACCGCCACCGAAAGTCCTAACATAATGACAAAGGATGTGAATAAGAGTTTTAAACTTATCCAAATACCGACGCCTGTCTTTGGTTTAGCATCAATGATATCAGTTTTTTTAGCCGTTTTCGGCATAGATACCTCCAAAATAATGTAAAAAATCATAGAAAAATAATATTTTGCAAACGCATATAGTATATATAATTAAAAGAAAAATGACTTTTTACCGTATTTAGCCGACTTTTTTTCTGTGGACGCATAACGGCGGATAGTATTTTGTGGAAAAAAAACGAAAAAAATGAAAGGAATAATATGGCAAGCGCAGTTATAATTTTAGCGGACGGGTTTGAAGAAATTGAGGCAATCGCGCCTATCGACCTGCTTCGTCGCGCGGGGATAGAGGTTTTGGTTGCGGGGCTTGGTAAAAAGCAAATTAAATCGTCGCGCAACGTAGAAATTGTCTGCGACGAGGTATTCGACCTCAACAAACACAAGAATTTCGACGCGATAATTTTACCCGGAGGAATGCCCGGAACGACGAACCTGCTTGAAAGCGGCGACGTAGTTCAAGCCGTGAAAGATTATTTTGCCGCCGAAAAACTTTGTTGCGCAATTTGCGCCGCCCCAAAAATTTTGGCAAAAGCGGGAATTCTGAAAAAACGCAAATTCACCTGCTTCCCGTCGGTCGAAAAAGAAATTTCAGGCGCAGAATATTTGGATGATGCGGTTGTTCAAGACGAAAACATAATAACAAGCAAAGCCGCGGGAACATCTGTTGATTTTGCATACGTAATAATAGCAACCCTTTTAGACGAAGAGGAAGCCGCGGCTGTTTTGGATAAGATTTATTACTAATATCGGAAAAGAATTAACGTGAGAAGATAAAACTTGCGCTTTATGGATTGATTAAAAAACGGCGATTTGAGAAAGTCGCCGTTTTTTTGTCGGCAACTTGTGGCAAATAGTATCTTTTGGTTAAAATAAGGACTTTTACAAGGAGGTTTTTTATGACAATGACGGTAGATATTGACAACGACGTAAAATTTGCGGCGGATAACTTGTTCGGCAGTTATGGGCTTGACATAGATACAGCAGTAAAAATGTATATTTATTCCGCAGTCAAAACTAATACTCTTTTTCCGTTTATGGCGGTTCCCAATTATAAAAATGACGGTTTGTCGGGAACAGAATGCGTTGGAATATACGATTGTGATGAAGACGAGCAAACTTTAGAAGAAGCGATGAGAGACGCGCTAAACGGCACAAATCTTTACGGACCGTTTGATACGGCGGAAGAGGCTACGTCGGATATGTTAAAGGATCATCGTTAATGTTAAGGATCAGATACACAAAAAAAATGAAACAGGGTATGGCTCGTGCAATCAAGCGTGGTAAAAACATAAACGAACTTAATTTTGTCTTAAATACTTTAGCGGCAGGAAAACCGTTGCCGAGAAAATACCTTGACCACAAATTGACAGGTAATAAAGCAGGTTTTCGTGAATGCCATATAGAGCCTGATTGGCTTTTAGTTTACAGAGTGCAGAAAGAAGAACTTATTTTATTGGCGGTAGCAATAGGAACACATCGCGAAACATTAGGCGTAGAATAAAGCGCTTTAACTCTCAAACACCTTCACCGCTCTCTCTCCAACTCCCTGCAAAAACGAAATCGCCACTCCGAAATTTGTTATTGCAACGCCTTTTTGTTTGCATTGCTCCATTCGCACAAGCATTTCTCGACGGGTGAGCATACAGCCGCCGCAATGAATTACGAGCGAGTAGTTTTGCAGGTCTAGTGGAAAGTCCTTTCCTGCGCAAAAATCGATTTTCGGCGCAAATCCCAATTTTTTCTCCAAGATTTTCGGGATTTTCACTCTGCCTATATCTTGGTCGAGCGGGTGATGCGTGCAGGCTTCGGATATTAAAATTTTATCTTCGGACGTTAATTTTGCTATTGCCTTTGCGCCCTCAATAAATGTCGATAAATCGCCTTTGTTTCTTGCGAAAACTATGGAAAAAGTGGTTAAATTTATGCCTTCGGGAGTGTTTTTTGCCGTAAAATCCACCACTTGACTATCGCAAACTACCAAATCGGGGGGAGTTTTTAGGTTTTGTAAAAGTTGTTTGTAGGTGTTTTCTTGCGTTATTGAAACTACGGCATTTACGTCCAAAATATCGCGAATTGCTTGAACTTGCGGGAGTATCAGGCGACCTTTTGGGGCTTGAATGTCTATGGGAACAATAAGCACAACGTGTTTTTCCGCGTTTACAACATCGCTTAAAAGAGGAGGAGGGATAATAAATTCGTCGGGAACGATTTCGAGTAGTTTTTCTTTGAACGCGACAATGTTTTGCTCTTTTTTGCTTTTGTCGGTGCTTGAAACAACGATGATTTTGCCCAATTTCTCAAATTCGCTTTTTGCTTTGTCGCTCGGCTCTGCAATATCCGATTTATTGAAAACAATTATCAGCGGAATGTTTTCGGCGGCTATGTTTTTGGCTATTTCGATGTCGGTTTTGTCGTATTCGGCGGTGGTTATTATTATTGCGATGTCGGCGCGCTTGATTGCGTTTTGGGTGCGGGAAATGCGTTTTTCGCCTAAATCGGATTTGTCGTCGAGCCCTGCGGTGTCCAAAAATAAAACGGGACCGATAGGCAAAAGTTCCATCGGTTTTTCGACGATGTCGGTGGTAGTTCCGTGAATTTCGCTTACTATAGACGTTGCCTGCCCAGTTATCATATTCAAGAAAGACGATTTCCCGACGTTTGTTTTGCCGAAAAGCCCAATGTTGAGGCGAAGCGATTTTGGCGTTTTTTGCATAGTTTCTCCTAAAATTCCGTTGTTTGCTGTAATTCTATCAGTTCTCGTTCTCGCTTTAATTCGAGTTTCAATTCCTCTTCCGTCGGCAAATACAGCATATATTGCGAGGCAAAAAGATTTTCATTGTCGGCGAGCACGGAATATTTAACAATGCTTTCGTCCTTGCTTGCGCAGAGAATAATTCCGATTGTCGGGTTGTCATTTGCCTGTTTGACCTTATCGTCAAATAAACGCACATAAAAATCGATTTGCCCGACATCCTGATAAGTCAGTTTGTTTGTTTTAAGGTCAACGACAACAAAGCATTTTAATATATAATTATAAAAAACAAGGTCGATGTAATAATGCTCGCCGCCTTCAGTAGTTATTCGTTTTTGTCGAGCCACGAAAGAAAAACCTTTTCCGAGTTCAAGCATAAAATCCTGAAGTTTGTCGATAAGTTTTTGCTCCAATTCGCTTTCGTGATAATCGCGGTTTTCTTTAAGGTCGAGAAATTCCAAAATGTAAGGGTCTTTTAGGATATAATCAGGGGTAGTTTTTGGCTCAAGCGTTTGGATTTCGCGCCTAACGCTTTCCTTGCCGCTTTTTTGCGTTGCGAGCAGTCGCTCGTAAAAAAACGAGTTAATCTGCCGTTCTAATTGGCGAACGCTCCAAAATTCTTTTGCACATTCTTGCGCGTAAAATTCTCTGCGCGATTTATCTTCAATCTTTATCAGTAGTCGATAATGCGACCAATTCAATTCGGGCCACAGTGTGTCCCGAATTGAAAAAGTTTGAAAAAACTGGCGCATTCGTCGCAAACTTCTCTCATCAAATCCTTTTCCAAACTCTGAAATTAATTGCACTGATAAGTATTTCAACAGCTCTTTACCATACTCAGCGCGTTCGCCGACGGCTTCTTCTATTTGCTGTCCTATATTCCAATACGCCTCAACCATTGCAAAATTTATTGCGGTATATGCTTTTGTTCGCGCTTTTACGAGTGTGTTTCGTATGTTATTATAAATATCGACGCTTATTTCGCTGTTTTCTGTCGATTTTATTGGGGTGTTATTATTGTTTGTCAATATTATCCTCCTTATTTGCTGATAAAATACTAATTGCCATATAGTAAAAAAACACAATACACAAAAAAAATCCCCATACTACCGCAGAAATAAATTATATTTTCACCGCAACAAACTATGAATAGTGGAGATTTTGTCTCCGCTTTTCATAAATTTCTTATTCAACCTACTTTATGGTTGGCGAACTGCCTTATTGGCTGTTCTGTCTGCCACCCGTTAGTTGGTTGTTTATTATCAATGAAAAGGTCTATTCGTAGTTTGTTGCAAAATTATGTTTTGGCAGAACAGCCGTTGATTGTTTCTGCTAGAATTTTTTTTAACAATAAACTTCTAGGAGGTTGTTTATGAATTGTCCATTTCACGAGTATGTGTATGGTTATTATTGTAAAGCGAGCGGCAAAAAACTGCCGTCTGATGTCGGAGAAAATTTGTGTAAATCAAATAATCACGAAGATTGTCCAGTGTATAAATATGTAAAAGTTAATTGAACGGAGGGGCTTATGGGATTTTTTAGCGAGTTGATGACAGGTCAGAAAAACGGGAAGTATATAATCCGTGATAAAAACGGAAATACTGAAAAAGAGGAATATTACAAAAACGGCGAACTCATTAAAGAGGAAATATTTGGGAAAACTAAAAATGGGCGTGATACACTAAAAAAAATAAACTACAAAAACGATAAAATGCACGGGGAGTATTTGCATTGCACTGTAAATGGAATACTGCACGGACACGGGCATTATGAACACGGCGTAAAACACGGCGTATGGGAAGAGACGAAAGGTGTCGGTTTTCGGAATGATTATTGGAGCGATGCAGTAAAAGATGATATGGTTTGGTATAATGTTTACAGCAAAGGAACTTATTTAAACGATATTAAGGACGGTGTATGGGAAGAACGCTATACCCCAAACGACAAAGGAGATAGATTTACAGCGCGCGGAAATTACATAAATGGCAAACAAGAAGGGGAATGGGAAGTGGGATTTCCCGAAAAAAAACACTCGTTGGACTGGAGGATTGTTTGTAAAATTACAGGAAATTATAGAAACGGTCGTAGAGAGGGATATTGGGGAAGATTTTATTACGAAAACGGAGTGTTGAAAAAAGAAACAATGTATGGTTATTACGAAGACCCTTACAAAGATAGTTGTATTTGTTATTACGAGTATTATTACAAAAACAACCAACTTGAAAGACAAGTTGAAAAACAAGAGTATTACTACAAAAAAAATCAACTTTGCTGGGTATTATACTGTAAAGACGGAAAACACCACGGGAAGTTTGAGATGTATCACGAAAACGGGCAACTCTTATCGGATGGGAATAACAAAGATGGGCAAAAACACGGAGAATGGAAGTATTACAATGAAAGCGGGCTTGAAAAAGTAGAAAATTATAAAGACGGCAAAAAAGACGGCAGATTTGAAGAATATGACGGCAATGGGCAACTTAAAAAGGTTGAATACTACCAAAAAGACGAAAAGCACGGGCGATTTGAGTGGTATAATATTGGACGGCTTGTAGAAGTGCAAGTTTTTGAAAACGGAAGACAAGTAAGCAGGGAATGTGTTTAGAATGAATAGATAGACTTTTTTAGTTGTTTTAAGGGCAAACTTGCGAGTTTGCCCTTTTTTTTGTTGGCAAATAGTATTTTCCTGCCAAAATGGAGGAGAAATTATGAAGAAAGTAATTCTTACAATAATATTTTTAGCGCTACCTTTGTGTTTTGGGGTGCTTGCTCAAATGCACCCGCAAAGTACGGTTGCTCTCGAAATTACGGCGGACGCGAGCGGCGTTATTCCGATAGGTATAGTTATGTTTCAGCCGATGGAGGGAAGCGAGGTCGCTCGAACTGCTCATCCGTGGCGGGTGATTGCGGAAAACTTGAATTTTACGGGCGATTTTTCTGTCAGGAGATTAAATACAGCCGACAGCGCCACTCTTGCGGAAAACGGAGTTCCCGTCTATATATCGGGGCAATACAGCATAGAAGGCGACACTATGATCATCGAAATATACCTGCGCGAAGCGACAAGCCACGGCGCAATTGTGGGGCAGAGATACGCGTTTCACAAAAATGATACTCGGGCGATTGCGCACAAATTCAGTTCGCTTGTTCATCAAACGCTTTTAGGCTCAAAAGGTCCTTACGAAACGCAAATCCTGTTTGTGGAAAATACTGCTGAGGGCGTAAAAAATATCGTTATCAGCGACTTTGACGGGCATAATCGCAGACGGCTCACAAACAGCGGAATAAACATTTTGCCGTCTTTTATGGGCAGGCAGAATATTTTATATATATCTTTTGAAAGAGGCAAGCCCGACATTTTCTCGCTTAATTTGCGCGACGGCACTCGAAGAGCGGTCGTTGCTTCCCGCAGGGTCGAAAGTTCGCCGAATTGGTCGGAAATCACGGGACGAATTGCTTACGCTTCTTCCAAAGGCGGTAATATGGAAGTTTATACGGTTGGAAGAGACGGCTTAAATCCGCAACAACTTACGGTAAATCCGCCCTCGATAAGCACATCGCCGCGTTGGGCGCCTAACGGACACAACATAGCGTTTGTATCGGACAGGTCGGGAAATCCGCAGATTTATATTATGGACAGGACGGGCTCAAATATGCGGCGGTTGACATTCGGCGGCTCGCACCACGACTCTCCGACTTGGTCTCCCGATGGTCTTTATATTGCATACACGGCTCGTCGCGGCGGCAGAAACATCATAGCTGTGAGCGCGGTGGACGGCAGACAGGAAGAGGTGCTTTTGACATTGGGAGTTGACGGATCGCACGAGTCTCCGAGTTGGTCTCCCGACGGCTCGCACATAATTTTTTCGCAAAATCGCGGCAACAGCAGAGACATTGCGGCAATTCGCATAAGCGACGGGCGAGTTATAAATATAACCGCCTGCGGAACAGCGGAACAGCCGAATTGGTCGGGATTTTGAGGAAAAATATCTACAGAAAATATCAAAATTAACAGAAAAATCAAGATTTTATTGAAATCTGGTTCTGGAATAAATTATTTTGTTAGCGAATATTCTATTTGGAGGATTGAATGGGGCAAGACAATAACGCTGATTTAGAGATGATGATTGGTTTCATAGACGAAGCAATGGACGATTTGTGTAATGTTGTTCAAAATCTGATGAGTTTGCGAAGCAACGGGTATGACGAAACTACAGTGCAATCGCTTTTTAGGGTATTCCATTCCATAAAAGGAAATGCGGCTTACTTCAATTTGCTCGAAATTAAGGAGTTGAGCCACGCCATAGAACAGGTGATGGAAGGAATGCGTCAAAAAACCTTGCCGATTACCGAAGATATTATCGCTCTTCTTATAGATGGCTCAAACGGTGTATCGAAAGCGTTTGAAATAATTCGTTCAAACGGCACAAGCGCCAAAATTCCCGCATCTGTGGATAAAGCAAAAGACGCTATAGTTGATTTCTTGGAAAATAGCGAAGGCGGCGGCGACAGTTCAAAAACTTTGGAAGAAATTATAGAGGATTTGACTTTTGTTCAGTCCGACCCGACGGTCATTACGGATATTATCCAAAAATATAAGGAACGTCTCGAAAAATTGGCGGCGGCAAACAAAAAAGACGACGGCGACCAAGATGTCAATATGCCTGCGGAATATAAAGAACTTAAAGGCATTATGCAGGACTCAAAAACTTATCCTGTCGGAGACAGTATTTTCGGACGAATAAGGGTTTTGATAGAGACATTGCGCCAATACATAAAAGATACGAACGAATCTCAGAAAAATATAGAAGAAATGCTTGACAATGTTGCAATTTGTGAGCTTACAATCGGTTTGGACAGCCTTATTAAAGCGACAATTTTGGAGCAGATGGCAAGCCTCGAAATGCTTTTGCAAGAAGAAGACGAGCCTGAAACGGAAGAAGCTGCCAAAGCCGAAGAACATCCTGCTCAGCAGGGTGGTGGTGGTGCGGCGCCTGTCGTAGCGGCGACAAAAACTATGCGTATCTCCGAAGAAGCCGTGGATAATTTCTTGGCATTTGTCGGCGAATTGGTTATAGTCGAAGATATGTACGTAAACGTCGGAACAATGGCGAAGCAAAATAAAGATATACGCAAGGAAGAACTTGTAATAGAGCTTAAAAAGATAACGGAAACCTTCAGCCTGCTGTCGCGCAACTTGCAGAAAAGTATTATGGAAATTCGGAAAGTTCCGATCGACCAAATATTCAAGAGAATGCCGAAAATCGTTAACGAAGTGGCGCAAAAAACAGGAAAACACATCAAAGTTGATATTATCGGCGGCGATTTGCGTATAGACAAAACTATTCTCGAAACACTCGAAAGTCCGCTTGTTCACATGACCAGAAACGCCGCCGACCACGGTATTGAGAGACCACACGACAGACTTGCTTCAGGTAAAGATGAAGAGGGGACTATTACTCTTACAGCCGAAGAAAAAGCAGGTCTTGTTACAGTAAAAATCCAAGACGACGGCGCGGGACTTAATCTTGAGCGTTTGCGCAACAAAGCGATTGAAGTAGGAATTATGCGCGCAGATGAGGCGTTTGATCAGGAAAAAATAGTCGCCGTTATGTTTGCGTCGGGTGTTTCTACCGCCGCGGAAGTAACCGATATTTCGGGTAGAGGCGTGGGAATGGACGTTGTGCGCAAAAACCTTGAAAAAGCAAGCGGGCAGATTATTACCGAGACCGAACAGGGAAGAGGAACAATCTTTACTATAACAATTCCGTCGGTTATGACAACGCAAATTATGCAGGGTTTTGTAGTAAAAACCGAAGCGGACAGATTTATTATACCGCTTGAAAGCATTGAGGCAAGCATAAGCGCAAGCGAGGCGAGAATTCAAAGCGTTTACGAAAAGGGCTACGTGCTTCAATTTAAAGAGGGCGTAATTCCCGTTCAGCGACTTGCGGAGGCGGTTGAGCCTGTCGGTGCGGAATTCTATATGGACGAAAAAGACATTGTCGTCGTCGTGTATAACAAGGGAATTTATCGCGCATTTGTAGTGTCAGCGGTTGTGGGAATACATCAAATCGTGAAAAAGGATTTGACGCTTCCAAAAGAATTTGCGGAAAATATAAGCGGCTCGGCAATTATGGGCGACGGAATAGTTTCGCTTTTGTTGAACGTTGATGTGTTGCTCGGCACAGAAGACCCTAAATAAAAGTTCGCAAAATACGCAAAAATGAGTAAGTTTGAAGATTTCGGCATAGAAAAATCAGTTCTTTCGGCTGTATTTTCCACGGGCTATGCAAGTCCGACAGCTGTGCAGACAAAAGCAATTCCGTTGGCGATTGAAGGGCGAGACATTATTGCCTGCGCTCCGACGGGAACAGGAAAAACCGCGGCGTTTCTGATACCTATTATAGATTTCATCGTAAAACGACCGCGAAAAACGGCAAGCGGGAAAATTCGCGCGTTAATTCTTTCGCCGACAACCGAATTGGCGTTTCAAACGAGAGATTTTGCGCTGAAACTTTCGGATTTGCTCGGCTTAAAAATAACGACAATCGTAGGAAAATCGGGAATTTCCGCGCAGTTGCAAGAATTGCGTTCGGGAACGGACATAGTAATCGCCACTCCCGGCAGAGCCGCCGAACTCGTTCAGAGAGGCGAACTTGTAATAAGCGCCGCCGAAATCTGCGTAATCGACGAAACCGACAGAATGACCGATATGGGATTTGTGAGCGACGTATCGAAAGTGGCGGAAAAATTATCCCCGAATTGCCAAATAATGTTTTTCTCGGCGACAATAAATAAAGTCAGCGCAAGAATCGCGGGAAAAGCCTCGCGCGCACCTATAACAATAGACGTAAAAGAGACAATAAACAGGGTAAACGCAAAAATTCCCGAAAACATTATCATAAATTCGGTTTTTGCCGAAAAAGACAAGAAGCGAAAAGCGCTTTTGTTTATGCTTGGAGAACTGAAAAACCAAAAAGTTATAGTTTTCACCGACTCAAAAGCAAATGCGGAGGCGATTTCAAAAGAAATTACGCAAAAGGGCTTTGAGTGCGCTTGTTTGCATTCCGATAAAACGCTGACTCAGCGAAATTACATTACGGAAAAATTCGACAAAGGAAATGTGAAAATTCTTGTCGCAACCGATATTGCCGCCAGAGGACTGGATTTCAGCGGTCTTGACGCGGTTATTTCGCTGAATGTGCCGTCAAGCGCAACGCTTTTTGTTCACAGAGCGGGCAGATGCGGCAGAATGGGGAAAGCGGGCAAAGTTTTTTCTTTCTGCGAGGCAAAAGATCGTCAAAAATGGTATGAAATTATGAATGAAACCGAATGTAAAAGCGAAATATTTTATTATCACCCTTTTCACAGCGACAAAATAGAGACAATGACGGCGGAAGAAGCGCGTAAATTAGCTCAACAGCAAAACGCGAAACGCCAACAAAACGCAAGCGACAAAAACGACCCCAAAACAAAGAGGCGTTAATGAAAATTCTTTTTGTTTTCGCGCTCTCTTTTTTCTTGATTTCTTGCGCAAATCGCGTGTTTCCCACAGGCGGCGAGGGCGACAAAACCCCGCCGACTATAGCCGAAGTTTTCCCGCAAAACCAATCTTTAAACGTTCCTCAAAACGTAAGAATTGCCGTGCAATTTTCGGAGTGGGTAATGCCGAGAAGCGTTGAAAGCGGGGTAATAATTTCGCCGAACACCCCATTTTCGGTAAGAGTGCGTGGAAGAAACGCTGAAATTAAACCCAAAACGCCGCTTTTGCCGAATACAACTTATCACCTATCGTTTTTAGGCGACATCAGCGATTTTTCGGGAAATAATTTGCTTGCAACCCAAAACATTATTTTTTCAACGGGCGATTTTATCGATACGTCTTTCATTGCAGGCAGAATATTTTTTGAAGCAACGGACGGCGTTTTTCCGAAAGTCGGACTGTTTTTTGAGGAGCGGGTGGCGCAGGGCGACAGCGTTTTGCTTTCAACCCCCGATTACATAACGCAAGCCGATTCGCTCGGAAATTTTCGTTTCGACAATATTTTGGAAAGCAACTACCGCGTAATCGGCTTTATGGACAGGCAAGGACTGAACAGAATAGTTCCGAGACAGCCCGTTTTTATAGGAGTGGAAAAGATTGTTTCTACACAAACATTTCAAGAATTATTTCCCGCAACGAGCGATACCGCGCAAAACCGAATTTTGAGCGCGACTGCAATTTCGCCGACGGTTGTACTTGTAAATTCCAAAGAAAAAAACTACTCCGAAATTAAGGTTTTTAACGAAAGCGACGGTGAAAATCTCGAAATAAAAGAAGTAAAACAGCTCGAAAGCAGTGATTTTTCGATGGCAATTTTTTTGTCGGACAGCTTACAAAATCGCCTATACACACTTTCGACTCAATCTCTGAGAATTTTTGTAAACGACGGAGATACCATATATCGCGATACCATCAGATTTAACGGCACAACGCTTGACGATACTCTGAGATTGGCAAAACTTGACAGTTTGCTATGTAAGATGTCGGACGATTGTAGGGGCAAAACATCTTTTGCCCAAAATGACGCATCGGACGCAGATGATACGAACGAACACGGGGGGCAGGGCGAAAGATTTTTCGCCCCTACAGAAACCGCGCTACCCCCACCACCATCTGCAATTAGTCCGCGCTTATCGTGGGACTTTATGGGCGAACTGCCCGAAAATCCGCTTTGGGAATTGAAAAGCGGAACGAACGTCTTTCGCACAACTGAAAATTTCTTAGTAAATATTCCCGCAGGAGAATACCGAATTTGGCTTATTGGCGACCGCAACCAAAACGGCGAACACGACACGGGAACGCTTTTCCCGTTTATGGCAGGCGAAAAGAGAATTGCATTCCCCGATGTTTTTGTCGCAAGAGAGAGATGGGAAACAGAGTACGAGTTTGGCGCACCGCCTGTTGTTGCAGAAAATGTCGATATTGAGGAAACAGAAGAAAACATCGGAGAAATTGAGATTTAATTACCCAACTTCAATTCTTGGTTTCTGCGCTTTCTTTATAGTTTCTTCGCTCAAAACCGTCCGTCTCACCGCTTCTATCGCTTCGCCGATACGGATTTTTAACTCGTCCACGCTTGCTTTATTTCGGGCGCAAGCAAAAACCGCATTGGGATATTCGTTTTCAATTTCTATTTTGTCTAAGGGGTTATCGACCAAATCCTCTTTGTTGAAAATCAGCATTACGGGCTTGTCTTTTGCGCCCAAATCGGCGATTACTTCGCGCACAACTTCCAACTGCTGACGATACCATTGCGTAGAGGCGTCCATTACCACCAAAAGCAAATCCGCTTCAACCAAGGTCTCGAGCGTGCTTCGGAAAGAGGCGACCAAATGGTGCGGAAGTTTGCGCAAAAATCCAACGGTGTCGCTCATTATTATGTCGCCCGCGCCGTCTATCCGCGTTTTTCGGGTGCTGGTATCCAAGGTTGCGAAAAGTTTGTTTTCGACCAAAACATCGCTGCCGCAAATAGCGTTAAGAAGCGTGCTTTTTCCGACGTTTGTGTAGCCGACCAACGAGCATAAAAAGGTTTCTTTGCGGGATTTGCTTTGCGTTTCGCGCACTTTTTCTATTTTTGCCAAGCGTTCTTTCAGCACGGATATTTTTTTCTGCACTATTCGTCTGTCGCTTTCAAGCTGAGTTTCACCCGGACCGCGCGTTCCTACTCCTGCGTGCATTCGCGACAAGTGCGCCCACATTTTGGTAAGGCGCGGATACAGGGTTTCGAGTTGAGCGAGTTCCACTTGAATTTTTGCCTCGGCGGTCTTTGCGTGAAGCGAGAAAATGTCCAAAATAAGTTGGCTTCGGTCGATTATTTTTTTGCCGACAATTTTTTCTATGTTTTGGATTTGGCTCGGTCGAAGTTCCGCGTCTATCACGAGAGTATCGCAGTCGTTTTCGTCCATAAAGCATTTGATTTCTTCTAATTTTCCGCTTCCGAAATACGTTGCTGCGACAGGTTTTTGCGTTTTTTGAACGAAAGTTTCCACTACGTTTGCCCCCGCCGTTTCGCAGAGCATAAGCATTTCCGCCAAGTCCTCTTCAAAAATAATTTTCGGCGTTTTTGCTATGTGAAGCCCCGCCAGCACGACCGTTTCGGCTTTGGTTGTTTTTTTGTCTATCAT